>DASUTR010000723.1:0-33454 GCA_036374535.1 Polyangiaceae bacterium | reverse complement strand
CGGCGACGGGACTCGGGACCTCGTGCGTGTTCGGCTTCTCTCGTGGCGGGGGCGACCCGGAAGGCTCCCCGGGACCGGCTGCTTGCTGCTTGCCGGCCAGGCTCGTCGCCGGTGCGCGCGCCGCGTCGCCCGACTGCTCGGTCGTGGCTCTCGCGCCCCGGAGCACGAAATAGCCGGCCGCAAGAACGGCCGCGAGTCCCACGAGCCCGAGCAGGGTGACCGGCCTCGACCGCCGCGAGCGCGGTCCCTCGAGCGGGACGGGAGCGAGTGAAACCGTGCCTTCGCTCGGCGTCGGAGCGCGCGTGTGCGTCGGATCGTCCCACCCGGCGCGCGGAAACGGAACCGGAGCGAGGCGCTCCGTGCGATAGGCGTCGCTCGGAATCGGCACGTGCGAATGCGCCACCGTGAGCGCGCGGCTCGAGTGATCGTACAGCGTGCCGCCGGGCGCCGTGTGCGGCATGACCTGGGTCGTCCCGTTCGCGGTCGGCCCGTTCGGAATCGTGGCCAGGTCTCGCGCCGCAACGCCGTCCGGCCGCGTGGCGAGGGCGCTGGCGGGGCCTCCCGGCTGAGGCACGGTGCGTCGCGACGTCGTCGCGCTCGTGTACGGCGCGACGGCGTCGAAGCTCGTGCTCTGCCCGCGCTGCTCGATGGCGGCGAGCGCGGCGGCTGCAGCGCGTGCCGTCGGCGGGCGCTCCGCAGGGTTTTTCGAAAGGAGACTTGCGACGAGCGCGTCGAGCTCCGGAGTGACGCCGGCGGCGGCACCGAGCCGCGGCGCGGGCTTCTTCAAGTGCGCGACCAGCATGTCGTGCGCTTCGCGGACGTCGTCGAAGGGCCCCCTACCCGCGATCGACTCGAACAGCACGAGACCCACCGAGTAGAGGTCGGAGCGTCCGTCGATGCTCTCGCCACCGACCTGCTCGGGCGACATGTAGCGCGGCGTTCCCAGCGCGACGCCGCGCTTCGTGATGACGCTCCCGGCGTCCGCGATCTTGGCGACGCCGAAGTCGAGAATCTTCGGGCGATTTCCGGGGAGGACGAAGATGTTCTGCGGCTTGATGTCGCGATGAACGACGCCGATTTGGTGCGCCGCCGAGAGCCCGTCGAGCACGCCGCGCGCGATCGCGATCGCATCGAGGACGGGCAATGTGCGTTGGCGCCGGAGTACTGCGCCGAGCGTTTCGCCCTCGAGCCGCTCCATCACGAAGTACGGAATGTTCGTGCTCGTGACCCCGGCGTCGGTGACGGCGACGATGTTCGGGTGTTGGAGGCGCCCGAGGGCGCGCTGTTCGTTGCGAAGGCGCGCGACGAGATCGTCTCGCCCCGCGTGGTTGCCGAGCAACGCCTTGAGCACGAAGCGCTTGCCGAGCTCGAGGTGCTCGACATCGTAGACGAGGCCCATCCCGCCGCGGCCGACCAAGCCGACGACGCGGTACCGGGTACCGGGAACGACGCCCCCGGAGCTGAATTCGCCTGCGTGCACGCGTGTCACCCCCGCGACCCGCCGGTGCGCGGGAAGGCGCGGAATCGTCCGTAGACTATCGATGCTCGAACCCTGCGTCGAGGTTCCGGGCCCGGAGCGTTTCACGCCCGAGGGATCGGCCGCGGCGGCGCCGAGTTGCTTCCTTCGCGACGACGAAGCGCTGCTGAACGGATGCGCCCGTGTTAGGCTCCGCGCGCCTTGACCATCACCCGCGAAACCGTGCGCCACGTCGCCCGCCTGGCGCGCCTCGAGCTCTCGAACGACGAGCTCGAGGCGATGCAGGAAAGCCTCGGCAAGATCCTCGGCTACGTCGAGCAACTCGGCGAGCTCACGATGGACGGCGTGCCCGAAACGGCGCACATGGCCGCCGAGCGCGCGCCGTTGCGCGACGACGAGCTCGTTCCGAGCCTTGGCCTCGACGCGGCGCTCGGCGAGGCTCCGCGTCGCGCGCCGGGCGGGTTCGCCGTACCCGGATTCGTGGACGAATGAGCGCGCAGGAACTCCTCGATGCGCCCATCGCGGAGCTCGCCGGTGCGGTCGCGAGCGGCGCCGTCAGCGCCGAGTCCGTCGCGCAAGAGTCGCTCGCCCGCATCCGCCGGGGCAGCGAGCTGAACGCGCTGCTCACGGTGAGCGACACCGCAGCGCTCGAAGCCGCGCGTGGCCTCGACGAGCGCAGGAAGCGCGGCGAAACGCTCGGGCCGCTCGCCGGCGTCCCCGTCGCGATCAAGGACGCGCTCTGCACGAAAGACGCCCCGACGACCGCAGGCTCGAAGATCCTCACGCGCCGCGGCGCCGACGGGCGCCCTTCGGGACCCGAAGCCGGATTTCGCCCGCCGTACGACGCCACGGCAGTCGAGCGGCTCCGCGCCGCCGGCGCGCTGCTCGTCGGAAAAGCGAACATGGACGAGTTCGCGATGGGCTCGTCCGGCGAGAACTCGGCGTTCGGTCCCGCTAAAAGTCCGCTCGATCCGCGCTACACCCCCGGCGGCTCGTCGAGCGGCAGCGCCGTCGCCGTCGCTGCGCGCATGACGCCCGCCGCCCTCGGCAGCGACACGGGTGGCTCGATTCGCCAGCCCGCCGCGTTTTGCGGCATCGTCGGCGTCAAGCCGAGCTACGGGCGCGTGTCGCGCTACGGGCTCATCGCCTTCGCGTCGAGCCTGGATCAGATCGGTCCCTTTGCGCGCGACGTGCGGAGCGCCGCGCGCGTCCTCGAGGTCATCGCCGGGGCCGACCCGAAAGATTCGACCGCGGCTCCCGTTCCCGTCGGGAGCTACGTCGCGGCGTGCGAGCGCGACGTGCGGCCGCTGCGCGTCGGCGTACCGGAGGAATACTTCGCCGAGGGGCTCGACCCCGAAATCGGCGACGCGGTGAAGGCTGCGCTCGAGCGGCTCGCGCGCGAGGGCTGCTCCGTTCGTCCGGTGAAGCTCCCGCACACCCGCTACGGTGTCGCGACGTACTACATCGTCGCGACCGCCGAAGCGTCCTCGAACCTCGCGCGTTTCGACGGCGTGCGGTTCGGTCTGCGCGTGGAGCCGGAGCGCGGCGATCTTTCCGCCATGTACGGCGCGACGCGCGACGCCGGCTTCGGCCCCGAAGTGAAGCGCCGCATCTTGCTCGGAACGTACGTGCTCAGCGCCGGCTACTACGACGCGTACTACCGGCGAGCGCAGAAGGCGCGCACGCTCATCCGCCGCGACTTCGAGCAGGCGTTCGCCGAGGTCGACGTGATCGCCGCGCCGACGAGTCCGACGCCGGCGTTCCGCCTCGGTGACAAGATCGACGACCCGCTCGCGATGTACCTCGCCGACGTGTACACGCTGCCGGCAAGCCTCGCCGGCATCGCGGGCATCACCCTCCCCTGCGGTACGACACGCGCGACGGCGGAGCGCCCGGCGCTGCCCATCGGACTGCAGTTGTTGTCGCCGGCGTTCGCCGAGGAAAACTTGTTCACGGCGGCGGCGGCCGTCGAACGACTCGTGGCGGCGTGAACGCGGGCGCGCGCGCTTCCGATTTCCAGTGCCGCGCCTTGTCCGTCGGCGACGCACCCGCGCTCGCCGAGCTCTTCACGCGCGCCGGCACGGACTGCCATTGCGAATGGTGGCATTTCGAGGGCGACAAGAACGAGTGGCTCGCGAGACTGTTCCACTCGCCCGAGGCCAACCGCGCTGCGCTCCTCGAGCGCGCCCGCTCGCCGCGGCCCACAGGGGTCGTCGCCATCGTCCGAACGGGTGAGGTCGCAGGCTGGATGAAGCTCACGTTCGCGAGCGACGTTCCGAAGCTCTACGCCCAGCGGCCGTATCGGGGGTTAGCCACCCTGCAGGAGCACCGGCCGCAAACCATGACCATCGGCTGCTTTCTCGTCGATCCCGCGTGGCGGCGGCGCGGCGTCGCGGCGGCGCTGCTTGCGACGGGACTCGAGCTCGCCCGGACGGCCGGCGCCTCGGCCGTCGAGGCATTTCCACGGCGCGCCGAAGCGCTCCGCGACGAGGAGCTCTGGACGGGTCCGTACGACCTGTTCTCGCGGCACGGCTTCGAGATCGTCCACGAGCTCGCTCAGTATCCCGTCCTGCGGCGAATGCTGTAGAACTGGGGGACGGGCTCGGGGGGCCGTCTCGTTTTCGCATTCATGTCTCCCGCCCTCCGCCTCCGGCGCCTCGACGCACTCGCAGCCCTCACGGCTCGGCTCGCGGCCGAGTCGTCGGGCGGCGTGCTCGGCGATTGCCTCGATCTCCTGCTCGACGCGACGCCGGCGCGTTGCGCCGCGGCGTTTGCGTCGGACGGGGCGCTCGCTCCCGTCGCCGAGCGCCGGCTGAGCATGCGCCCGACGCTCGACCTCGGCCGGCTCCGTCGCGCGTTACGCTCGCTCGCCGAACGCGCGGCGACCTCGCGACGGCCGCTGAAGATAACCGACATCCGTCGCGAGAGCGACGCCATTCCCGACGTCGGCGAGCTCGTGGCGCTCGGGGCGCGCTCCGCCCTCGCCCTCCCGATCCTGCACCGCCGCACCGTGCTCGGCACGCTCGTGCTCCTGTTCGACGACGTGGCGATGCTCGACGAGGAAACCCTCGGGTACATTCGCACCGTCGCGAGCATCGCCGCCGTCGCTCTCGAACGCGACCGGCACGTCGAGGAAGCGCAGGACGAACGGAGCCGTCTCGTCGGGCCCGGTTCCTCGACGGGGCTCGGCTTGCTCACCGCGACGGTGGCACACGAGCTCAAGAGTCCGAGCGGAGCGCTTTCGCTGCAGCACGACGAGCTCATGCGCGTCACCGAGCAGCTCACGCTGCTCACCGGCTCGAGCGACACGGCGCTCGGGGGCGCCGTGGCGGAGCTCGGCGAGCTCACCAGCGAAATCGGCGTCGCCATCGCGCGCATCCGCGAGACGGTCGAGAAACTCACCGGCGTCGGCGGGCCGGAGGCGCCGCTCGCGCGCATCGAGGTCGGACTCTTGGCGCGCGAAGCGATGATCGTCGGGCGGCCGCACCTGGAGCGGCAGGGCGTGACCCTGAACGAGCGCTACGACGCCGAATGCTTCACGCTCGGGCGCCGAGACGCCCTCGAGCAGGTGATCCTGAATCTCGTGTTCAACGCCGCCGACGCCTGCACCGGCGGCTCGCGCCCCCAGGTCTGGCTCCGCGTCTCGCTCGACGGCGCGCACGTCGTCCTCACGGTCGAGGACAACGGGCCCGGCGTCCCCGCGGACTCGATCGAAAACATCTTCCGGCCCTTCTTCACGACCAAGGGCCGCGGCCACAGCGCCGGTCTCGGACTCAAGATCTGCAGCGACGTGGTCTCCGAACACGGCGGGCACATCGAAGTGCACGAACGCGCCGGCGGCGGCGCGGCGTTTCACGTGCTTCTCCCGCGCGTCAACGCCGACGGCCAGCCCACCGTGAGCGACACGCCGAAGGCGCCGCCGCTGAGCCGGCCGGGCGGGCATCGCGTGTTCGTCATCGACGACGACCCCGTGATCACGCGCACGCTGCGCCGCGGTCTCAAACCGCACGACGTGCGCACCGCGTCGAGCGCCTCCGAAGCCGAGATCGCTCTGCTCGACGCGAGCTACCTGCCCGACCTCGTCGTGTGCGACGTGTATCTCACGGGGGCGAACGGCAACGTCCTTCACCAGCGCATCCGCGAGAAACGTCCCGAGGTCGCCGACCGCTTCGTGTTCGTCACGGGAGGCGGGCTCGGACGCGCCGAGGCCGACTACTTGAAGAGCTCGGGACGCCCCGCCCTCGTGAAGCCCATCGACGTGAAGTCGCTGCTCGCGCTGCTCGAACCGGCGAACGCGCCGGATTCGTCGCCGCCCGCGTCGGTGCGAACGCTGAGCGAGCCGGGCTCGTCCGAGCGCCCGACGCTTCCGCCCGTCGGAAAATCCTAGCGCAACGCGGGTCGCCGGACGCGTCGAGTGCTACGCGTGACCGGCCATGTGCCGTCCGATCTCGCGCAGGTCGGCGGCGGCGGCGGTCGTTTCGTGGACGACCTTGCCTTCGCTCATGACGAGAATGCGGTCGGACAGCGCGAAGATCTCTTCCAGGTCGGCGCTGATGAGCAGCACGGCGGTGCCCTTGTTGCGAGCGTCCATGATGCGCGAACGAATGTCGGCGACGGCGCCGAAATCGAGCCCGAAGCACGGGTTCGCTGCGACGAGGACCCGGACCTCGCCCGTGAGCTCGCGCGCGAGGACGGCGCGCTGGACGTTGCCGCCCGAAAGCTGCCCGATGGGCGCCCCCGGAGACGGGGTGCGGATGCGGAACATCGAGATGGCCTCTTCGGCGCGCTTGCGAAACGCGCTCAGCCGAAGCCCGAAGCGGGCGAACGTGAACGGCGGTCGATCGTACTCGCGAAACGCGACGTTGTGCGCGACCGACATGTGCGAGACGCATGCGTTCCGCAAGGGAGCTTCCGGCAAGAGGCGCACCTTGCGCTCGCGGATCTCGTCGCGCCCCCCGCCGTAGCGGGCGCCGCCGACGCGAATTTCGCCGGCGCGGCGAGACCGTTGACCGGCGATGACCTCGACGAGCTCTTCCTGCCCGTTGCCGCTCACGCCCGCGATACCGACGATTTCGCCCGAGCGCACGCCGAGCGTCACGCCTTCGAGCACCGGCAGCCCCAGATCGTCGTCGGCCTCCAGGCGATCGAGCTCGAGCACGACGTCACCCGGCGCCCCGCCGCCGCGCACGGACGACGAAACGGGCGGCTCGGCACCCACCATGAGCTCCGCCATTTTCTCCGGCGTGAGCGTCGACACCGGGGCGCTCGCGACGAGCTTGCCGCGGCGCAAAATGCTCACGTGATCCGCGAACGCCAAAACTTCGCGGAATTTGTGCGTGATCATGAGCACGCTGAGCTCCCCGCGCAGCGCCATCTGCTTCGCGAGACCGAGCACTTCGTCCGCCTCGTCCGGGGTGAGCACGCTCGTCGGCTCGTCGAGGATGAGCACGCGGCTGCCGAGATAGAGCTGCTTCAGAATTTCGAGTTTTTGCTTCTCACCTGCCGCGAGATTTCGCACGAGCCGCTTCGGATCGATGCGGAACGGCATGCGCGCCATGAACGCGTCGAGCCCTTCGATCTCGCGCTTCCAATTCACGAGCGCGGGAAGCTTCCGGCGCGCGATGACGAGGTTCTCGGCCACCGTCATGTTCTCGACCAGCGTGAAATGCTGGTAGACCATGCCGATCCCGAACGTCTGCGCGTCCTTCGGACTCTGCACGTGCGCGAACGAGCCGTTCACGAGCAAGGAGCCCGAATCGGCCGCGTAGAAACCCATGATGCATTTCACGAGCGTGCTCTTGCCCGCTCCGTTCTCGCCGAGCAGAGCGTGCACCGTGCCGGGCTCGAGGGTCAGTGAAACGTCGTCGAGCACGACCGTACCGCCGAATCCCTTCGTCATCGAGCGCGCCTCGACGCGCGGCGGCCGCTCTCGGTTCATCATCGGCTGACGGCGAGCTCCGCGGGCATCTCCGCCGACGCGCGCGTGGCGGAGCTACTGGCGACGAGAATGGCGAGGGTGAGCACGTACGGCGCGGCGTTCCACAGGTAATAGCCCGTGGTGATACCCACGGATTGCAGCGCAGGACCGATCGCGCCCGCGCCGCCGAAGAGCAGCGACGCAAAGAGACAACGGCGGGGGCTCCAGCGCGCGAAGATGACGAGCGCGACGGCCATGAGCCCCTGCCCGCTCGAGAGCCCCTCGTTCCAGCTGCCCGGGTAGTACAGCGAAAGGAACGAGCCGCCGATACCCGCGAGGAAGCCGCCCGCCATGGTGGCGAGGAGGCGCACGCGACTCACGTCGTAACCGAGCGCACGCGCTGCTTCCGCGCTTTCGCCCACGGTGCGGACGACGAGGCCCCACCGCGTATTCGAGAGCGCGAAATGGAGCGCCGGTGCGAGAACGAGGCCGAGCACGAAGAGCACGTTCACGTCGAGCGCCGAGCGAACCTGCGCGTTGTCGCTGAAGAAGCCGAGCGGAATCGCGGAGAGCCGCGGCGCCGTCGGCTGAATCAACGGCTTTCCGAGAAAAAACGCGAGCCCGACGCCGAGCAGCATGATCGCGATCCCGAGCGCGATGTCGTTCACGCGACGAAGCCCGCACAAGAAGCCGTGGAGCGCGCCGAACCCGGCGCCGATGAGACCGGCAGCGAGCACGCCGAGCCACGCCGAGCCGGACAGGTACGAAATGCCGTAACCCGACATCGCGCCCATCACGAGCGTCCCCTCGAGGCCGAGATTCACGCGACCGCTTCGCTCGGTGATGCACTCGCCGAGGCTCACGAAGAGAAACGGGGTGCTCACGCGAATGGCGCCGCCGAGAATCGCGAGCGGGATGCCCCAGATACCGAGCGTATCCGCCGCCATCAGGCCTCCGCCGCGCGCGCGCGAAAGCGGACGCGCCCGTAGAGCGTGTCGCTCGCGATGAGGACGACGAACAGAATGCCCTGGAGCACGCCGACCGTAGCGTCCGGCAGGGAAAACACGCGCTGGAGCAGGCCGCCGCTCGCGGAGATGCCGCCGAGAAAGAGGGCCACCGGAATGATGGCGAGCCCGTTGTGACGGGCGAGGAACGCCACGAGAATGCCGGCGTACCCGTAGCCCGCGGCAAGCGAAGCGTTCGCGCGGCCGTGAACGGCGGCGACCTCGAACGTTCCGGCGAGGCCGGCAGCGGCGCCGCCGAGCGCGCACGTGACGATCACGACCTTCGCGACGCGAACGCCCGAAAGCCGCGCCGCGCGCGCGTTGCCTCCGACGATCGACGACGAAAATCCGAACACCGTGCGCTGCATCAGCACGTAAGCCGCGACGCACGCCAGGCTGCCCGCGACGAGCCCCCAATGCACGTCGAGCCCCGGGATCGTGCCGATCAGGTTCGAGTCGCCGATGTGCCGCGTCGACGGCTTGTTCAGGCTCTCGGGGTCTTTGAGCGGGCCCTCGACGAAATGGTTCAAGAGCGCGATAGCGATGTACGTGAGGAGCAGGCTCGAGATGGTCTCGTTCACGCCGCGCCGCACCTTCAGGTAGCCGCAGCCGCCGATCCAGAGCGCGCCGACGAGCGCGCCGGACGCGAACATTGCCGTGAGCACGACGAACGGCGAGGACCCGGCGAGCGCGACGCCGGTCGCGGCCGCCGCGAGACCACCGAGCACGAACGCTCCCTCGCCCCCGATGACGATGAGCCCCGCGCGGGCGGGAAGCGCCGTGCACAGCGCCGTCAGGAGGAGGGGCGCGGCGCGCTGGAGCGTGTTCTGGAACGAAAACCACGTCCCGAACGCGCCCCGCACCATTTCCGCGTACACCTCGAGCGGGTCGTGGCCGTCGAGAGCCACGAACCCGCCGAAGAGCAGCAGCGAAACGACGAGCGCGGCGAGCGGGACGAGCACGGGTTCGAGCCGCGGCCAGAGCCGATCCCACGCGACGCCCGAGGGCTTCGGCTTCGTCGAAGCTACCGCTCCGGCGAGAGGCGTGGCTGCGAGCTCGGTTTCGGACACGGTTCGCTCCCGCTCGCGTGGCCTAGTTGAGCTTTCCTCTCACGCCATCGACGAGGTAGTTCATGCTTTCGAGCGTAATGTCCGTCTGCTCGTACTTCGCGCCTGCGGCGAGGATCTCCTTGCCCCCGTTGTCCTTGAGGGGGCCCTGGTAGACGACCAGCGTGCCGGCCGTAAGCTTCGCCTTCGCGTCGTCGGCCTTGGCTTTGATGTCGGCCGGCACCGCCGAGCCGTACGGCGAGAGCTTGATGAACCCCGACGAGAACCCACCGCGCACGAGGTGCTGCGGCTTCTCGCCCTTCTTCACCTGCTCGATGTACGTCGTGTACACCTTCTCCCAATTCCACTCGGCTCCCGTGAGGTAGCCCTTGGGCGCGAGGTTCGACTGACTCGCGTGATAGCCGGTGCTGTAGACGCCCCGCTTTTCGGCCGTTTCGATCACGACCTTCGGCGAATCGACGTGAGCCGTGAGCACGTCAGCGCCCTGATCGATGAGACTGTTGGCCGCTTCGGCTTCCTTGACGGGCATCGCCCAGTCGCCGGTGAAGATCACCGTGAGCTCGACCTTCGGATTGACCGACTTCGCGCCGAGCGTGTACGAGTTGATGTTGCGTAGGACCTGGGGGATGGGCTTCGCGGCGACGAAGCCGAGCTTGTTCGTCTTCGTGGTGCCGCCTGCGACGACGCCCGCGACGTACTCGGCCTCGTCGATGTATCCGAAGTAGCTGCCGACGTTCTTCGGGTGCTTGCCCTCGGTGTAGAGGCCACCGCAATGGAGGAAGGTCACGTTCGGGTACTTTTCGGCGACCTTCAGGATGTGGGGATCGAAGTATCCGAACGAGGTCGGGAAGAGGAGCTTCGCGCCGTCCAGATTGATCATGCTCTCCATGGTCTTCTGGACATCCATGGTCTCGGGCACCTTCTCTTCCTCGCGGATCTTCACTCCCGAGATCTTCGAAACCGCTGCGGCACCCTCGTGGTGGGCCTGGTTGTAGCCGTAGTCGTCCTTCGGTCCGACGTAGATGAAGCCGACCGTGAGATCGCCCGACGGGGCCGCCGGCGTGCCCTCCGCCGCGGGCGCGGAGCTCGCCGAGCTCGGGGACTCCTCTTTCTTCGCACACGAGGTGAGAGCGCCGGCCGCGACGAGCGGAGCGAGACCCAAGAGCGCGCGACGCGACAGGAAGTTCGTCAGACGAAGGAAATCGGTTCGACGATTCATGCCTCCTTCTCTCAACGCCAGCGTTTCGGTCACATTTCACGCAAGCGTCGCCTGCTCGTTCGCGTCGACTTTTGCCACGCAACGAAGCATTCGCGGTCTTCCGGGCGAACCCCGGGCGCAGAACGGCGCTCAGCGGTCTTCTTTGGTCCGAACGCTGGGCAGGTAGTCGTCCACGCGCTGCGCGGTCATGGTGCCGCTTCGAGACGGAAGCGCGCCGACGGCGGCGAGCCACGAGACGAGCTCGTCGGCCCCGATGGGCAGACCGAGCTTCTCGCTCACGCTCTGGATGGCGAGCGCGAACGCCGCCGCGCTCGGGTAGCGCTTGGCCGGATCGCGGTGCAGCGCCGTACGCGCGAGGTCGAGCACCTCCGTCGGGATACCGTGCCCGTACTTGTCGAGGTTGCGAATGTCGGCCTGATGGATCTTCGTCAGGATCTCGAACTCGTTCTTGCCCGAGAAAAGCGGGCGCGCGAGCAGCATTTCGGCGAGGACGATGCCGAGCGCGAAGAGATCACTCCTGCGATCGACGGCCCCGCCCATCGCCTGCTCGGGCGACATGTAGCCGACCTTGCCCTTGAGCTCGCCGGGATAGGTCCTACGATCCACGAACGCCGAAAGCAGGATGCCGAAGTCGCCGAGCTTCACCTCACCCGCGCGACCAATGAGCACGTTGCCCGGCGACACGTCGCGATGCACGATGCCGAGCGAGCGCCCCTGCTCGTCGTAAGCGCTGTGCGCGAAGTCGAGCGCGCGCAATACTTCGTGAGCGATGAAGAGCGCGACGGGAACGGGGAAGCGGCGGCGCGCCGCGGCGACCGCGCGCAAGAGGCGCGCGAGCGAGAGGCCGTCCACGTACTCGAGCGCCATGAACACTTCGCCGTCGCTCTCGCCGAAGTCGACGACCTGAACGATGTTCGGGTGCGAGAGGCCCGCGCAGATGCGCGCCTCGTCGCAGAACATGGCCACGAAGCGAGCGTCGCGCGCGAGCTCGGGCAGGATACGTTTTACCGCGAAGCGCTTGTTGAAGCCGTGTGGACCCGGCCGCGTCGCGACGAAGACCTCCGCCATGCCGCCGAGTCCCAGCCGCTCGCCGAGGAGGTACGGACCGAGGCGAGGCTTGTGGATCTTCGGGGGCTCCATCGACAAAGCTCAGTCTAGCCGACCTCGGGGGTCCGTGCGTTCTCGAACGCCACGGAAGGACAAAAGGGGTGTGTGGGTGTGGTAGGGTCCGAACGAAACGGAGCCCCCGAAGCGTGAGTGAAGAGCGTACCTTGGACTACTCGCCCGGAGCGTCTCCGCTCGCCCAGCGTGCGTCGCGGCGGCGAGTGGTCGCGATCACGGGAGCAGCGAGCTTTCTCGGCTCGAATCTGATCGGCGTGCTCGAGGAAGAGCCGGGCGTGCGCGCCGTCGTCGCGATGGACACACAATCGCCACGTACAGCAGGACAGAAAACCCGCTTCTACGAGCTCGATCTGACGGAGCCCGCCGCCGAAGAGCGCATGGCGGAAACATTCGGCGCCGAAGGGGTGGACACCCTCGTTCATCTCGCTTTTTTGGGCTCGCCCACGCATGCGGCGGCGTTCTCGCACGAGTTCGAAAGCGTCGGGACCATGCACGTCTTGAACGCGTGCCGGCGCACGAAGGTCCAGAAGCTCGTCATGTGGAGTCAGACCCTGCTCTACGGCGCGTTTCCGACGAACCCGAATTTCCTTTCCGAAAAACATCCGCTGCGCGCGCGGCGTACCGAGCCCTTCCTCCTCGACAAGATCGACGCCGAGAACGAAGTCTTGCGTTTCGGAAAACCCGGTCAGGGGCGGACCGTGACGATCCTGCGAACGGCGCCCATCGTCGGGCCGACGGTCGACAACTTCCTCACGCGCTATCTCAGCCATCGCGCCGTGCCGACGGTGCTCGGGTTCGATCCGTTGATGCAGTTTCTGCACGAAGCCGACGCCATCGCCGCGTTCCGGCTTGCCGTGGTGCGGGACGCCCCGGGCGTTTTCAACATCACGCCCGACGGTGTCTTGCCGCTCGGAACCGCGATCAAGCTCGCCGGGCGCACCGCCGTACCGATGCCACGCTCGCTCGCGAGCGCGCTCGTCGGAGCGCTCTGGGTCGCGCAGGTGGCGGAAGCGCCGCCGTCGTTTTTCGACTACCTCCAGTACGTCTGCGTCGCCGACGGCCGGCTCGCGCAGAAGGTCCTCGGCTTCCGGCCGCTCTACACGAGCCGCGAGGCGCTCATCGACTATGCCGGCGCGCAGCACCTGCGCGACGTGAATCTTCTCACGGAGAATCCCGCGTGAGCGGCAAGAAAGACAAGAAGCGAAGGAAGGCCAAGGAGCGCGACGCCAAGGGGCGCGACGCGAAGGAACGCGATCGCGAACTCACGCCGGCGAAAGAGCAGGCCGAGGCCCAGGACGGCGGAGCAGCCAAGGGGCGCGTGAAGTCGCCGAAGCGTTCGCGCCCGTCGCGAAGCCGAAAGAAGGCCGCCGAGACGGAGCCGACGAGCTCGCAGCGCCCCCTCGAGCCCGATGCCTCCGAGCTTGCCGTCGGTGAGCTCGCCGACGTGGACGCCGAAGAGGCGTTCGAGCTCGGCATCGGCTCGCGCGTGCTCCCGCCACATTTCGGCTGGTCGGACCCGCTGGACGCGCCGGCGCCGCAACCGGCCGTTTCCGGCGACGTTGCCGAGCAGATCCGCGCGCTCGAGGCGCGGCTCGACGGTCTGATTCGCGGCACGCGTCCGAGCGCCGAGACGCCGTCGCGGCCGACGAACGAGCGACCCGTCGAACTCGCCGAGGTTCCTGCCGCGAACGGCGCGGCCGAGGATCTTTCGCAGAGCCCGTACTTCGAAAAACAATGGGGCCGCGAGGCACGGCGCAACCGCGCCGAAGAGGTCGACGACTTCGGGCTCGATCCGGCGTTCGAAGAACGCATTCGACCGGTGAGCGAGTTCCTGCTGCGTCGCTACTTCCGGACCAAGATCGAAGGCATCAACAACGTTCCGGCGAACGGACGCTGTCTGCTCGTCTCGAACCACTCGGGCACTCTGCCGCTCGACGGGCTCATGCTGCGCACCGCCCTGCGCCTGGAGCACCCGAGCGCGCGCGAGCTGCGCTGGCTCGCCGAAGATTTCTTGTTCTACCTGCCGTTCGCTGGCGTGTTCATGAACCGCGTCGGCGCCGTTCGCGCTTGCCAGGAGAACGCCGAGCGCTTGCTCGAAAAAGAGCTCATCGTCGCCGCCTTTCCCGAAGGCGTGCAGGGCATCAAGAAGCTCTTCCGCGAGCGTTATCGGCTGCAGCGCTTCGGGCGCGGCGGCTACATTCGGCTCGCGCTCCGCATGCAGGCGCCGCTCGTCCCTTGCGCCATCGTCGGCGCCGAAGAGACGAACCCGCTCCTCTACCGCGTCGAGTACCTCGCGAGTCTCGTCGGGCTGCCGTACATTCCCGTTACGCCGACCTTCCCTCTGCTCGGGCCGCTCGGGCTCCTGCCCGCGCCCAGCCGGTGGCGTATCCGCTTCGGCGAGCCCATCTCGCTCGACGGGCACGGCCCCGAGGCCGCCGACGACCACGTGCTCGTCGGGCGGCTCTCGGACCGGGTGCGCGCGACGATCCAGGGCATGCTCGAATCCGGCGTCCGCGACCGGCGCAGCGTCTGGTTCGGTTGACGGCCATGGCCCCCGACGGGCTCCTCGTCGTCGACAAGCCCGAGGGTCCGACGAGCCACGACATCGTCGCCCGCGCGCGCCGGCTCTTCTCGACGCGCTCGGTCGGACACGCCGGCACGCTCGACCCGATGGCGACGGGCGTGCTCGTCCTGCTCTTCGGCGAAGCGCTCAAGCTGAGCTCGTACCTCACCCTCGACGAGAAGGCGTACGTCGCCGAGGTGACCTTCGGCGTCGCGACCGACACGCTCGACGCGAAGGGCACGGTGACGCTCGAAGCGCCGCTCCCGCCGGACGCGCTCGAGCCCGCGCGTGTCGCGGCCGCTCTCGCCGCGGAGCGCGACCGTACGCTCCAGGTGCCGCCAGCCGTGAGCGCCATCAAGGTCGGGGGCGAACGGGCGCATCGCCTCACGCGGCGCGGAACGACGCCCGTGCTCGAACCGCGACCGATTCGCGTCGAGCGGCTCGAGCTTCTCGAGTCGCACGCCGAACGGTTGACCGTCGCGGTGAGCGCGAGCAAGGGCTACTACGTGCGCTCGCTCGCTCGTGACCTCGGGGCGGCGCTCGGAGTGCCCGCGCACCTCTCACGCTTGCGGCGGACGCGAAGCGGCGCGTTTACGGTCGAAAACGCCACGCCCTGGCCTCCACCCGAGCTTCCCGCGCTCCTTCCCGTGGTTCGTGCTGCCGAACACGCCCTGCCGCGCGCCGAGCTCACGACGGCCGGCGCCGCAAAGGCTCGGCTCGGTCAGCGACTCGGCACGGAGCACTTCGCCGTCGCGCCGGCGAGCGAGGGGCCGCACGCCTGGCTCGACCCGGACGGTGGGCTCGTCGCCATCGGTCAGAGCAGCGAGCAATCCTTTCGCGTGCTGCGCGGTTTTCGCGCCTGACTCATCGAACCTCGCACGAAGCGACGGCGATCCCGCGCGCTCCGAGCCGCGCCAACAGACGCTCGACGAGCCGGTTGCCTTCGAGGCCAGGACCGAGCACGACCTCGAGGTTTAGCGAGCGCCCCTCTCCGGTGAGCCAGATGCTCGTTCCGGCAAACGTTCCGTCGAGCTCGATTCGCGCGATCCCCCGCCGTCGATCGCCGCCCCAGACCACGCGCCGGATTAGCCCCGCGGAGAGCACGACCTCCGCCGGCACGCCGGCGGGGCCCGCGAGGCTGCTCACGGCCGGCGCGCACTGCGAAAGCGTCGTCGTGAGAGCGCCGGGAGGGGCCGACAGCGTGAGCTCGAGGGGATCGAGCTCGGGCGCTTCGGCGGGCAACCCTGGCTCAAAGCCCAGGCCCACGGGCCGCTTTTCGGTGTCGCCGGCCCTTTCCGCCGTTTCCAGGGGTGAATGCGAGATTCCCGTCAGAGGCGGTCCTTTCGAAGAACCGTGGAGCAGGGCACGAAAATCAGGCCGTAACTTATCGAAATGCGGTGACTTTTTGTCGCTGCTGCAAAGCTTCGCCGCCCAGCGCTCCAGGCTCGGTAACGTGACTCGCGCCATGGGCAGTGGGTCGGGCACCGGGCCGGCGGGTTGCGTGGGGGGTCGCCCGTTCGTTACCCTTTCCCTTAGACAGGAGGTCCGCCACGAGGAGCCCGGGCGGACGAGTCTTCTTTGGATCCCGCCCCACCAGTACGCGTCGCAGACATCGTTCTCGCCACCCTGCCCGCGGGCTTGGTCGCGATCTCCGGGGCCGCGTCGTGGGCTCTCTCCCTGCTTCCCGGCACGCGTCGCGCGGCGTTGCGTGACGGCTTGAGGGGATCGGCTCGCCGGCAGCTCGAGCGCTACATCGACCACGGCCCGATCATCGAAGCACGCTGGCTCGTGCTTCGCGCCATCGGCGTCGCCGTCACCGCGGTGCTCGTCAGCCGCTACTTGCCCGCCCGACTCGGCGACTGGGTGCCCGCCGCAGCGGCGCTCGTAGCCGTGCTCGCGTACGCGGTCCCGGCCGAGATTCTGAAAGCGCTCGCCGGTCGCGCTCCCGAGCGCGCCGCCCCCCTGCTCCTGCAGGTGCTCTGGCCCATCGAGCTGCTCACCGCGCCCCTCGCGTGGGCAACGCTTTGGCTCGGCGAGCGCGTCGGCGCGGTCGTGTCGAAGAAGCGCACCGATCCGCCGCCCGCCGTGACGGAGACCGAGGTCGCGCTCGTCGTGACCGAAGGCGAAATGACCGGCGCCCTCGACCACGAGCAGTCGGAGATGATCCGCAACGTGCTCGATTTCGGGGACGTGACCGCGCGCGACGTCATGGTTCCGCGCACCCAAACGACCGCGTTCGCCGTCGTTACCCCGGTCGACGAGGTGCTTCGGCAGGTCGCCGACGCGGCCCACTCCCGCTACCCCGTGTACCGCGATACCGTGGACAACGTCATCGGCGTCTTGCACGCCAAGGACCTCCTGCGCGCGGTGGCCCGCGGCGAAACGATGGAGCTTGAGCCCATTTTGCGGCCCGTGGCTTTCGTGCCGGAGAGCCAGTCCGCGGCGAGCGTGCTCAAGGACATGCGCGCCGGCCATCACCACCTCGCCGTCGTCATCGACGAGTTCGGCGGGTTCAGCGGCATCGTCACTCTGGAAGATCTGCTCGAGCAGATCGTCGGCGACATCCGCGACGAGCACGACGGAGAGGAAGCGCCCATCGCCGATCTGGGCGACGGGCGCATGGTCGTCGACGCCAGCGTGCCCATCGAGGATCTGAGCCGCTACCTCGGCACGGACCTTCCCGACGAAGGCGACTATCACACGCTCGGTGGGTTCGTGACGGCGCGCTTCGGGCGGGTGCCCGAGGTCGGCGCTTCGCTCTCGGCACACGGGCTCGACTTCATCATTCGCGAGGCGGACGAACGACGCGTGACGAAGGTCGAAATCCACCGGCAGGGGCCGCCGCAGTCGATCGTGCCGCGAGGCCCCACGAGCCGCGTTTCAGCCGCGTAGTCCCGTAACCTGGGTGGGGGCCGTCCCCCACCCGCCTCACTCTTTGCCGATACGCTTCAGGGCGTCGGCGAGCTTCTGGCCGCGCTCGATGAGACCGGTCTTCTCGTTGGCAGGGTCGTCCTTGTTACCGCGGAGGACCTCGTCCATCTTGAGGAGCTGCGAAATGAGCGATTGAACGACGTCGTTCGGCCCCTGCGACTGCGGGCTCACCGGGATGAAGGGAGGCTCGCTGCCGGCCGGGTCGCCGGACGCGTAGCGCTTCATCTTCACGGTTTTGTCGCCGTCCTTGAGCTCGAGCTCGTCGGGCCATTTCTCGCCCGCGAGGAAAGCGTTCTTTTCGGGGAGGCGTTCGAGGGTGATCCAGGGACCGCCCGGGCCGCCGGCGACCTGAGCCATCCAGCGCACTTTGGGCTTCGCCTGTTCTTCGATGAGGCCCTTGAGCGAGCCGGACCCGAGAATGCGCTGGAGCGACTCCTTCTGATCGTTCGCAGCTTCGACGCCGGTCGCGTAGTCGATGAGCATCACCATGGTGTCGCGCTTGAAGCGCCCGATGCCCTTGTCGAGCAGGCTCATCGGTTTGAACGGGATGTTGATGGCGCCGAGCTTGGTCACTTCCTCTTGCGGATACGTGCCCTTGCCGAGAAGCTTCTGCCGGGCCGACTTCAGCGTGTCGGCGAGCTGCTGGATCTGGACGTTCGACTCCTCGACTTCCTTGAGGAGCTCCTTCGAGCCGATGACGGCTGCCGTCGCTGCCTTACCCCGTTCGACGCCGCCGCCGAAGGTGAAGCCGATGAAGCCGCCCACGAGAGCGGTGACGAGGCTCAGGAACAACACGCGACCGCGCCGGCCCTTGTTGGCGGCGCGCACTTCCTCCATATCCACGCGGATTTCGCGGGGGCGCTGGGCGACGGCCGGAGCGCTCGAAGCCGAGACCGACGAATAGGGGTCCGTCGGGTCGATGCGCGGAGCTCGCGAGGGCTGGGCCCCGAAAGGCGGCGCCGGAACCGAACCGCCCACGGGGGGACGAGTTGCCGGAGCGCTCGGCCGTGCCTGTTGCGGCACGAGAGGGCGCTGCAGTCCGACCGGCGGGGGAACGGACGCGGTGGCGGGAGCGCTAACGGTCTTTTTGCCCAAACGGGCCTTGAGATCGATCTTCGGCTTGTTGTCCGACATCGTTGCTCGCGAGTTGGTTTTGACACCGCTCTTACGAGCGGCTTTGAGAGAGGGCGGCACACTACCTTCTCGAGGCGCGCGCCCGCAAGCGCGACTTGGTGTTCCCGTTCCGGGACCGTAGAATTCTCTCCGTGCAGCAATTTCGCCTCCCGGCGCAACGCGGTGCGGCGCCGCTCGCCTACTACCAAGGAGGCGCATCGGGGCCGGTGCTCGTTCTCGCAAACGGCCTCGGCGGCCCCGTGTCTGCGTTTCGGCACCAAGTCGAGCACTTCGCGAAGCGCTACCGCGTGATCACTTGGGACTATCGGGGGCTCTACGGTTCGCGCTCCGCAGCGCCGCTCGAACGCGTCGACGTGCCCGCACACGCGGAAGATCTCGAACGCGTGCTCGACGCGCTCGGTGTCGAGCGCGCGGTGTTCGTCGGCTGGAGCATGGGCGTGCAGGTCGTGCTCGAGCTCGTCGCGCGCGCTCCGTCGCTGGCGAGTCACCTCGTGCTCATGAGCGGCACCTACCGGCGCCCGTTCGAGAGCGTGCGCTTGCCGGGCGCGGATCGCTGGCTCTTGCCGCTCCTCGGGGGCGCGCGGGACAACGCCGCGCTCGTTTCGCGCGTGGTCGAACGTTTCGCACGCTCGCGCCGCGCCGCCGATTGGGTACGGCGGCTTCGCATCGTGAACCCGCGCTTCGAGACCGACGCCTTGCTGGCGCTCGCCGAAGAGTTCACGACCATCGACTTCGAGGTCTACTTCCGCACGCTCCACGCCCTGAACGAGCACGACGCCGCCCCCGCGCTCGCGCGCATCGGCGCGCCGGCGCTCGTCGTGACGGGCGGTCGCGACCTGATTCTTCCGCCGAGCGTCGCGCAGGATCTCGCCCGGCGGCTCCCGCGCTCGGAGCTCTTCGTCGTCCCCCGCGGGACCCACTACGCTCCCGCCGAGTTTCCGGAGCTCGTGAACGAACGCATCGACCGTTTCCTTTCGGCGCACGCGAGCGCGCCCCCATTGACCGAGCCCGAGTCGGGTGCAAGGATTTCCGCCCCATGAAGCGCGTCGTGGTCATCGATAACTACGACTCGTTCACGTACAACCTCGTGCAGTACCTGCTCGCGCTCGGCTGCGAGTGCGACGTACGGCTGAACGACCAGACGACCAGCGCCGAAATCGCGGCCGCGGCCCCGGACGGCATCCTGCTGTCGCCGGGTCCGGGGACGCCCGACGACGCCGGCGTGACGCTCGACGTGATCCGCGCGCTCGCGGGCAAGATCCCGATCCTCGGCGTGTGCCTCGGCCACCAATCCATCGGTCAGGCGTACGGCGGCAAGGTCATCCGCGCGCCGCGGCTCATGCACGGCAAGACGTCGCTCATCGAGCACGACGGTAAGTCCATCTACGCGAACGTCCCCTCACCGTTCGAAGCGACCCGCTACCATTCGCTCGTCGTAGAAGAATCGAGCATGCCCGACTGCCTGCAGATCACGGCGCGAACGCGCGAGGGAGAAATCATGGGGCTTCGTCACAAGACGGAGCGCGTCGAGGGCGTGCAGTACCACCCCGAATCGATCCTCACCGAGTACGGCAACAAGCTCGTCGCGAACTGGCTCGGTGGCCTGTGACCGCGGAACACCTCTCGTTCGCGAAGGCCTTCGAGGAGCTCGGCCGCGGAGCGATCTCGGCCGCGACGGTGCGACGCGTGTTCGACGCCATTTTCGCCGGCGCCTTCACGCCGGCGCAGACCGGCGGATTCCTCGTCGCTCTTCGCTTCTGCGGCGACAGCCCCGAAGTGATTCAGGCGGCGGCCGAAGCGATGCGAGCCGCCATGCTGCGCGTGCCGCACGATTTTCCCGTCCTGCTCGACACGTGTGGAACCGGCGGCGACGGCTCGAGCACGTTGAATCTGTCGACGGGCGCGGCGCTCATCGCGGCCGGCGCCGGCATCGCCGTGGGCAAGCACGGCAACCGGGCGGCAACCAGCCGTTCCGGTAGCGCGGACGTCCTCGAAGCGCTCGGCGTCCCGCTCGACGTTCCTGCGGCGGAGCAGAGCCACGTGCTGCGCGAAGCGCGCATCGCCTTCTTCTTCGCGCAAGCCCACCATCCGGCGATGAAACACGCAGGCCCCGTCCGCAAAGAGCTCGGGATCCGCACGGTCTTCAACTGCCTCGGCCCCCTCGCGAACCCGGCGGGCGCGACGCATCAGCTCCTCGGCGCGTACGAAGACGGCATGCGGTCCGTGCTCGCGAGCGCGCTCCGCGGCCTCGGCGCGAAACGCGCTTGGGTCCTTCGCAGCACCGACGGCATGGACGAGGTGAGCCCTCACGCGCCCACGCGAGTGACGGAGCTCTCGGGCGGAACCTTCCGCGAATTCGAGATCGCCCCCGAAGACTTCGGGCTCGCCCGCAGCCCGGCGGGAGCGATTCAGGGCGGCGATCCGCACGAAAACGCGGGCGTCATCGACGCGCTCCTGACGGGAAAGCCCCACCCCTCGCGCGACGCGTTCCTCTTGAACGCGGCCTCTGCGCTCGTCGTCGCCGAGGAGCTCGAGCCGAGGCCCGCGCTCGACCGCGCTCGCGAATCGCTCGAGGGCGGCGCCGCGCGGCGCGTGCTCGAGACGTGGAAGCGCGTCGCTTTGACCCGCCGTCCGGCGGGGGGCTGAAGCTTGGGCGTCCTTACCGACATCCTCGCGGAAAAGGCGGCAAATCTCCGCGAGCTCGCGACCCGCAAGTTGCCGTCACCCCCCCCACGCCGCCCCGTCGCGCTCGCGCGGCGAGCCGGCGACCCGCTGCGGCTGATCGCCGAGATCAAGTTCCGCTCGCCGTCCGCGGGAGCGCTCTCGAGCGCGCTCGGGGTCGCGGAGCGTGCCCGCGCGTACGAGCGCGCCGGCGCGAGCATGGTCAGCGTGCTCACCGACGCGCGATTCTTCGGCGGAGCGTGGGAAAATATCGCGACGGCGCGCGCGGCGACGGCGCTGCCGGTCCTGTGCAAAGAGTTCGTGATCGACGAGCTCCAGCTCGACGCTGCCCGGAGCTACGGCGCGGACGCCGTGCTCGTCATCGTGCGCTGCGTGGCAAAAGAGCGGGTTCGTGCCCTCGTCGACGGCGCGCGCGCCCGCGAGCTCGAACCGTTCGTCGAAATCGCGAACGACGAGGAAGCGAGCGTCGCGCTCGACGCGGGCGCGACGCTCGTCGGCGTGAATGCGCGCGACCTCGATACGCTCGTCATGGACGCGGAGCGAGCCGCCCGCACGCTCGCGGCGCTACCGAGCGGCGTCACGCGCGTGCACCTTTCGGGTCTCGCCAAACCCGGCGACGTCGAACGCGTGCGAAACACGCCTGCCGACGCGGCGCTCGTCGGCGAGACGCTCATGCGCGCCGACGATCCGGAACCGCTCCTGCGCTCGCTCGTCGCCGCCGCAAAACCGTGAGTTCGTACCAGGCGCTCTTCAGGGTGCGACGAAGCAGTAGAGCTTACCGGCGCCGCCGGTCGACGCGAGGTTCGAGCAGGACGACGTGTGCGAGCCGTTCCAGATCGGATAATTTCCGGTCGTCGCCATGTTCGGGCCGAGCCCGTCGGAGTGTCCGACCTGCGCGTTGCCGGTCGTCGCGGTCCAGTCGCTGCACGTGTTGCCCATCGAGAGCATGCCGTTCGCCTGAGTGCCGGTGAGAATGTCGTGTTGGTTCGGCGTCGGCGAGCCGGACCACTGACCGTTCACGCGGTTCCCCCGCTCGTCGAGGAACACGGCCGCGTCGCCCGAGCGCGTATGAAGCGCGGCCTTGGTCATGGCGACCATCGCGCCCGCAGAGTTGTAGTAGGGCCCTTCGGCGATGCGGTTGATGGCGTGCGTCATGGGCTCCGCGACGCTGAGATACGCGCGCCAGGTTTTGGTTCCGTGTCCGACCGCCGCGGCGAGCGTTTGGCAGCGCATGTCGGCCATCGCGAGACCGCCCAAGTTGCCGTTGTTGGGGCTCGTGTCGCTCGTCACGAAGAAGTTCATCATCGCGTGAGCGCCGCCCGCCGAGCCGCCGGAGCCGCCTTTGCCGCCAGAGCTTCCGCCGCTCGCCCCCCCCGCGCCGGCCCCCGACCCGCCGGCGCCACCTCCCGAGCCGGCGCTACCGCCGGTCGCGCTGCCGCCGGTCGCGCTGCCGCCGTCGCCCGCCGCGCCCGAGCTCGAGCCTCCGCTGCCCGCGGTGCCGCCGCTCGTCGTGCCGCCGCTCGTCGTGCCGCCGCTCGTCGTGCCGCCGCTCGTCGTGCCGCCGCTCGTCGTGCCGCCGCTCGTCGTGCCGCCGGTCCCGCCGCCATCGCCGGTGCCCTCCTCGCTACAGGCGAACAGGAGCAGGCCGAGGGGAAAAGAGAGCGTGCACGCGATCGCGCTTCGATTCATGACGATTCCTCCGAAACGGTGACGACTCCTGCCCATGGCGAGCGAAGCGTACACGCGCGCCCGCACCCGAACCACGAGGGAGTTCCAGCACGCCTGCGTTCAGGCCATGAATCGTGCTGGATTGCGCGCTTCGTTAGATCGTCCGACGGCGACCAGGGCTCCGGCTGTCACCCTTCATGCCCCGGCATCTTCGACGTTGCCCCCGAGCGTGGTAAAAATACCCTCGGGTTTTTTGGGCTCGCCATGAAGAACAGGCACCTTCGTTCGGACGTGCGCGTTCTCGCCGGCGCGCTGTTCGCGTCGCTCGGAATGACTCCGGTTGCGTGCGGAGGACAGTCGCTCCGTGAGAGCGGCGACGGCAGCGGCGACGACGGCGGAACATCGAGCGGAGGAAGCGGCGTCTCGACCGGCGGCCTCTCGACCGGAGGTATCTCAACGGGCGGCTCCGGCAACGAGGGACCGACCGGTGGAACGACTCCGGCTGGTGCGAGCGGAACGACCTCGACGGGCGGAACCCCGCCCATCAACCGCTTCCCGTGTGAAAATCCCGTGGAGGTCGGGGCCGGCACCTCCGGGTTCGTCCGTTGCGAGAACGGAGCGAAACACCGCTCCGGCATCGAAACGTGCTTCGTCTCGCTGCCGCGATCCGAGCGGCTGCCACCGGGAGGCGCCTGCACGTCGGATCTCGATTGTGGAGAGCGTCCCTACGGCTTCTGCGGTCCCGGTCGCGACGGAGAGGTCGCGTACGTCTGCTACAGCGGCTGCGCCACGGACGCGGACTGCGACGACGGTCAGATCTGCGAGTGTGGCGAGTTCGTCGGCACCTGCGTGGAGGCCACGTGCCGGAGCGACGGGGATTGCGAAGCCGGCTTCCTCTGCCAGAGCCACGACCTGGCGCCCGGCTGCGATGTCCCGGCGTACGCGTGCCAGCGGCCCGGCGATACGTGCGGGGGTAACGCCGACTGCGACGAACGCTCCCGCTGCTACGCCGGCAACGGCACGGAGCCGCGGATTTGCCAGCCGATGAACTGCGAGCCGGGACGTCCCTTCCTGGTCGCCGGCACGCTGCGGACCGCACCGAGCGCGCCGCGTCCGGATTGGCGCGGCGACCGCGAGTGGCTCGACGTGTCGGCGCTCTCTCTCGAGGTCCGCGAGCACGTCGGGCATTTCTATGCCGGGTGTGCCGCGCTCGAGCACGCGTCCATCGCGGCGTTCGCCCGTTTTTCACTGGAATTGCTCGGGGTCGGCGCTCCTCCGGAGTTCGTCGCCGAAACGACGAGGGCGATGCGCGACGAAACGGAGCACGCGATGGTGATGTACGGCCTCGCGAGTCACTTTCTCGGGCGATCGCTCGGGCCGGGTTGCCTCGCGATCGAGGGAGCGCTCGACGCGACGACGCTCGAAGAGCTGGCGCTCGCGACGCTCGAAGAGCTGGCGCTCGCGACGTTCGTGGAAGGCGCGCTCGGCGAGACGCTCGGCGCGCTCGAGCTGCACGAGGCGTCGCTGCACGCCTCCGATCCCGCAGTTCGCGACGCGCTACGGCGCATCGCCTCCGACGAAACGCGCCACGCGGCTCTCGCGTTCCGTTTCGTCGCTTGGGCGCTCGAACGCTCGAGCGACGATCTGCCGAGGCGCCTCGCGACCGCGCTCGACGCGGCGCGGCGGGAGCTCGACGCGGTACGGCACGACGGCGGCGGCGGCGGAGACCTGTCGAGCTTCGGGGTGCTGTCGGACGCGACACGCCGCGCCGTTCGCCGCGAAGCGCTCGAGCACGCGGTCGTGCCGTGCTTCGAAGAGCTTGTCGGGCGCGTCCGCGCCGGAAAGCCTCGCGGCGCTCAGGCCTTGTCGAGCGTGTAGCGCACGGGCTTTCCGTTCAACGACGCTTCGACCGAGGCCGACGCTTCTCGAGCGAACTCGACGGCGAGCACTTCTTCGGCGAGCCATTTCGCGTGGCGATCGAGCGCGCGCACCACGCTCGAATCCGCGCTGTCCCAGCGCACCTTCACGCGATCGCTCACGTCGAGGCCCGCCGTTTTGCGCGCCTGCTGTAGCACGCTGTTGAGCTCACGGGCGAACCCTTCTTCCACGAGCTCGTCGCTGAGCGCGGTATCGAGCACGACCGTCACGTCGCCTTCCGTTGCGACGGCCATGCCCTTCGCGGGCGTCCGCGCGAGGAGCACGTCCGCGAGCGCGATGGCTTCGCCTGCGACCTCGATCGTCTCGCCCGCCTCGAGCCGGGAAACCTCGGGGAAACCGAAACCGGCGAGCGCCTTCCCGATGTCTTTCAGCTTGGGCGCGGCGCGCTCCTTCAAGACCGCGAAATTCGGCTTCACGCCGATGGAGCAGAACGCCGCCTCGTCGGACGACGTCTCCACGCGTTTCACGTTGAGCTACTCGCCGAGGAGCGCGGCCCCGGCGAGCGCGGCGTCGCGAACGTCCGCGCTGCGGCTCACGACCGTGAAGGTGGCGAGCGGCTGGCGCACCTTGAGCTTCTTGTCCTCGCGCAGTCGCCGGCCGAGCGACACGATGGTGCGCACGATCGTCATGCGCCGCTCGAGCCCCGCGTCGATGTGCTCGGCGCGCGCTCGTGGAAAATCGCAAAAGTGCACCGACGCCGGCGCCTCGGGCGAAACGGCGCGCACGGTGCGCTGGTACACGAACTCGCTCAAAAACGGCATGAACGGCGCCATCACCTGGGCGAACGTGGTGAGCACCTCGTAGAGCGTCGCGTAGGCGTCGCCTTTGTCGCGCGGGTCGTCGTTTTTCCAGAAGCGCCGCCGGGAGAGGCGCACGTACCAGTTCGTGAGAAGGTCGATGAAATCGACGAGGCGCGGCACGACGGCGTAGAGCCGATACGCCTCCATCTCGCGATTCACGTCCGACACCAGGCTCGCGAGCGTCGAGAGCACGAAGCGATCGAGCTCGGGACGCTCGGCGACCGGGCGTGCTTTCGCGGCGCGCGGATCCCAGCCGTCGACGATGGCGTACGTCGTCAGGAACGAGAGCGCGTTCCAATACGGCAACACCACGGTGCGCACGATCTCGCGCAGGCCCCGCTCGCTGAAACGCTGCGGCTCGGCCCGCACGACGGGCGAATCGATGAGGTAGGCCCGAAGAGCATCGGCGCCGAACTCATCGAGCACCTTCGACGGTTCGGGATAGTTCTTCTTGGTCTTCGACATCTTTCGCCCGTCCTCGGCAAGGACGAGGCCGTTCACGATCACGTTCTTGAACGCGGGGGCGTCGAAGAGCGCCGTCGACAGCACGAGCAGGTAGTAGAACCAAGCGCGCGTCTGATCGAGGCCTTCGGCGATGAAATCGGCGGGGAAGGTCGCGTCGAAGCGTTCCTTGTTCTCGAACGGATAGTGCTTCTGGCCATAGGGCATCGCGCCCGATTCGAACCAGCAGTCGAGCACCTCCGGCGTGCGCTTGTAGCGCTTGCCGTTCTTCGTGAACTCGATGGGATCGATCTTGTGTTTGTGGAGGTCGGTGACCTTTTGACCGCTGAGCGCTTCGAGCTCGGCGATCGAGCCGACGCAGATCGAATCCGAGCCGTCTTCGGCGATCCACACGGGAATGCACGAGCCCCAGAAGCGGTTGCGGCTGACGTTCCAGTCCCGCGCGTCCTTGAGCCAGTTGCCGAAGCGATTCCTGCCAATCGCCTCGGGCACCCAGCGGATGGGCGCGTTGTGCTCGATCATCTTCTCGCGCAGATCCTCGACGCGCACGTACCAGGCGTCGATGGCGCGGTAGACGAGCGGCGTGCCGGTGCGATCGTCGAACGGATAGCTATGGGTGATCGTGTCGTGCCGCACGATCTTTCCCGCTTCCTTGAGACGCTTGATGAGACCCTTGTCGGCGTCCTTGCAGAGCTCGCCCTGGTGCTCCGGTACGGCGGCCGTAAAGCGGCACTCCGCATCCAGCGGGTCGACGAGCTCGATGCCCTCGCGGCGGCAGACGCGATAGTCGTCCTCGCCGTACGCGGGAGCGATGTGCACGACGCCGGTACCGTCGGCAGTCGTGACGTAGCCGTCCACGAGCACACGGAACGCGTTCGGCTGGCTCGCGAAGTAGGGGAAGAGCGGCTCGTAGCGCAGGCCCTCGAGCTCCTTGCCCCGGAACGTGCGCACCAGGTGATAACCCTCGGGCTTCGGGTAGTACGCGGGCAGGCGCTCGGTCGCGAGCAGACGGTGCTCGCCACTCGCGATGTCTTTGACGAGCGAGTACTCGATCTCCGGGCCGACGCACACGCCGAGGTTCCCCGGTAGCGTCCAGGGCGTCGTCGTCCAGGCGAGGACGTCGACCGGCGACACGCCGGCGAGCTCCCCCTTCAGCCGGAAGCGCACGGTGATCGCGGGGTCCTGAACGTCCTGATAGTTCGCGCTCGCCTCGAGGTTCGAGAGGGGCGTCGAGAGCTTGTAGCTGTACGGCGCGATCTTGTGCGCGCGGTAGATGCGGCCCTGATCCCAGAGCTGCTTGAAGACCCACCACACCGACTCCATGAACGAAACGTCCATGGTCTTGTAGTCGTCGTCGAAGTCGACCCACCGCCCCATGCGCGTGACGACGGTGCGCCACTCGGCGACGTACTTCTGCACCATCGAGCGGCACTGCTCGTTGAACTCGGCGACGCCGCGCGCTCGGATGTCCGGCGCGCCGTTCAGCCCGAGCGCGTCTTGCGCGAGGTTCTCGATGGGCAGCCCGTGGCAATCCCAGCCGAAGCGCCGCTCGACGTAGTAGCCGCGCATGCACCAGTAGCGCGGCACGATGTCCTTGATGGTCCCGGCGAGGAGGTGACCGTAGTGCGGCGTGCCCGTGGCGAACGGCGGACCATCGTAGAAGCAGAACTCGGGGCCGCCCTTGCGGCGGCGATTCGACTCACGAAACGCGTCCAGCCGCTCCCAGAGCACGAGGACTTCTTCCTCGAGCTTCGGTAGGCTCGGATCGGCCGGCAGTTTCGAAAAGGGGCTCTCACTCGGCATGGGACGGGGTCCGCGTCTTACCAGAAATTGGTTCGGCCGCGACTTTCACCGTAGATTTCGGCCATGTCGCTGGGCTCCGCGATCGACGCTTACCTCGACCATCTGAGGGTCGAACGCGCGCTGTCGCCGAACACCACCCTCGCCTACGCGACCGATCTCGCAAAGCTCGCGCGCTTCGCGGAAGATCGCGGGGTCGACTCGGCCGAACAGCTCGACCTCGGCGTGGTGACGGCGTTCCTCTCGGAGCTCTCCGGTCACGGGCTCGGTGCGCGCTCGGCGGCCCGTCACCTGTCAGCCGTTCGCGGGCTCTGCCGTTTTCTCGTGGAGGAGGGCATCCTGAAGCGCGACCCGACGGCCCGCGCTGCGCGCCCGCGGCTCGGACGGCGCCTGCCTCGTCCGCTCGACGCGAGCGACATGGCGACGCTCATCGAAACGCCCGAGACGTCGTCGCTACGCGGCCTGCGCGACCGGGCGATGCTGAGCGTGGCATACGCCGCCGGACTGCGCGTGAGCGAGCTCGTCGGGCTCAAGCTCGGCGATCTCGATCTCGAGCGCGGCATCGTCGCCGCGCTGGGCAAGGGCGGAAAGCGCCGGCTCGTACCGCTCGGAGAGGTCGCTCTCGGCCATCTCGAAGCGTACCTCGACGCGCGCGAGCGCGAAGACGCGAAGACTGCCGCGCGCAAAGCGAGCGCTCGCGACGCGGCCGTCTTGTTTCGCTCGCCGCGCGGCGGTCCGCTCACGCGCCAGGCGTTCTGGAAGATCGTCGGGCATTACGCGCGCGTCGCCGGAATTCGCAGCGGTGTCCATCCGCACCGCCTGCGCCACTCGTTCGCGACGCACCTCCTCACGGGCGGCGCCGATCTTCGCAGCGTGCAGACGCTGCTCGGCCACGCGAACGTCGCGACCACGGAAATCTACACGCACGTGAGCCGCGATCACGTGAAGAACGCCCACCGGCGAGCACACCCGAGGGCCTGACGCCCCAATCCCGGGATGCGTCGCATTTCGTCCCTTCGATGGGTGGCGGCGAGGGACCCCATCTAGCCGGAAAGTGACCGTTGGTCATTATCGCTTGCGGGTTCGAGGACAACACCGCTATCCTCCGGGGCGATTCGCCCCACGAGCGAATGAGGGACTGCATGGGTATTCACGATCCTTCCATCGGGAAGTAGCGAGGCGCGTGTCGTGAGCGTCGAAGGGCTTCCGACTGCTGCCGGCAACGAGCTCGAAGCACGGGTGAACCGGCTCGAGGCCGAACTCGCGCGCGTTCGCGCTTCGGAGGCGCGATTCCGCGGCCTGCTCGAGGCGGCGCCCGACGCGATCGTCATCGTCGAGCGTGACGGCACGATCATCATCGTGAACGCTCAGGTCGAAAGGGTGTTCGGTTACGCTCCCGCCGAGCTCGTCGGAAAGCCCGTGGAGACCCTGATTCCGCTGCGCTTCCGGGACAAGCATCCCGAACACCGCCTCGGCTTCTTTGCCGATCCGAAGGTTCGCGCCATGGGGTCTGGCCTCGAGCTTTGGGGCCTTCGCAAGGACGGCCGGGAGTTCCCGGTGGAGATCAGTCTGAGTCCGCTCCGAACCGACGGAGGATTGATCGTTTCTGCTGCCATCCGCGACATCACCGATCGCAAGCGCATCGAAAGCGCGTTGTCGAACGCCAAGGAGGTCGCCGAGGGCGCGAGCCGCGAGCTCGAAGCGTTCAGCTATTCGGTCGCGCACGATCTGCGCGCCCCCCTGAGAGGAATGAGCGGCTTCGCGCAGGTGCTGCTGAGCACGTACCAGGACAAGCTCGACGCCGATGGACGGGATTGGCTGCAAGAGATCCTCACCAATGCGCAAAAGATGGGAACGCTCATCGACGCGCTCCTGTCGCTGTCCCGCCTGACTCGCGGAGAGCTCAGGCTCGAGCGGGTCGATCTGTCGGCGCTCGCGCGCGAGCAGGTAACGCGCCTTTCCTCGACGGAGCCATCGCGCAGCGTCGATTGGCGGATCGAAAACGGTCTCGAGACGACCGCGGACCCCGTCCTCACGAGCGCGCTCCTTCAAAATCTGCTCGGCAATGCCTGGAAGTTCACGGGCAGGCTCGACGAAGGCGCCCTCATCCAATTCGGCGCAACGCAGACCGCCGGGGGCCGCGCTTTCTTCGTGCGCGACAACGGCGCCGGATTCGACATGAGCTTCGCGCAAAAACTCTTCGGCCCGTTTCAGCGCTTGCACAACGTCGACGAGTTTCCCGGCAACGGGATCGGCCTAGCCACCGTGCAGCGCATCGTCCACCGGCACGGCGGTCGCGTGTGGGCGGAGGGCGCCGTGGGAAAGGGCGCAACGTTCTACTTTACGTTCTCGGAGCGGCCCGCGGGAGGGAGCGGGTGAACCGTATGAGCGACGTGATTCTCTTGGTCGAGGACAATCCGAGCGACGAGAAGCTCACGCTTCTCGCGTTCAGGAACTGCGGAGTTCGAAACGAAATCGTGGTCGCGCGCGACGGAGCCGCGGCGCTCGATTATCTGCTCGGAACGGGCGTCCACGCGGCGAACGGCGCCCCGCCGCTGCCGAGAGTCGTCCTGCTCGATCTCAAGCTTCCGAAAGTCGACGGGCTCGACGTGCTGCGTCGGCTCCGCGAGAAAGAGCGCACGAAGTACCTCCCGGTCGTCGTGCTCACGTCGTCGCGACAGGACGAGGATTTGATCCAGAGCTATTCGGAGGGCGCGAACGCCTACGTGCGAAAGCCCGTGGACTTCGCCGTCTTCGCCGAGGCCGCACGCACGATCGCGACGTTCTGGCTCGTCTTGAACGAGCCCGCTCCCACGCAAGTCATCCCATCGTGACCCGCCGACTCCGCACGCTGCTCATCGAGGACTCCCCGACGGACGCGAAGCTCGTCCTTCACGAGCTCGGAAAGCTCGGGCGCCCCGTCGAAGCGTCGCGCGTGCAGAACGACAGCGGGCTCCGGGAGGCGCTCACCACGTCGAATTGGGACCTCATCCTGTGCGACTGGTCCATGCCCGGCTACTCCGCGCTCCGAGCGCTCGCCGTCGTGAAGGAGCTCGCACCCGACGTGCCGTTCATCATCGTGTCCGGAACGGTGGGAGAAGAATCCGCGGTGGAGGCGATGCGTGCGGGAGCGCGGGACTACGTCCTCAAGGACAAGCTCGGCCGCCTCGTCCCCGTCGTCGAGCGCGAACTCAGTGAAGCCCACGAACGTGCGGCTCGGCAGCTCGCCGAGACAGCGCTGCGCGCGAGCGAAGCGCGATTCTCGCGCCTTTCGACCTCGGGCATCGTCGGGATCGTCTTCGCCGACCTCGACGGCAACGTGTTCGATGCGAACGACGCGTACCTCGACATGCTCGGTTATTCGCGCGAAGAGATGGTCGCGGGCAGGCTCAACTGGAAGGAGCGCATCCCGCCCGAATGGACGGCCCTCACCGAGCGGCAGGCGGCGGAAATCCGCCGATCGGGCGCGGCAAGACCGCTCGAGCAGGAGCTTTTCCACAGGAACGGAACGCGGGTGCCGGTGCTTCAAGGCGCCGCACTGCTCGAAGACCCCAAAGTCGTCGCGTTCGTCGTCGACATGACTCGGCAGCGGCGCGCCGAAGAAGCCGAAGCCCGCCGCGCCGAGGAAGCGAAGCGGGAGCACGCCGGCCGCGAGCGCGCCGAAGAAGCGCTGCGACGCAGCGAGGAGCAGCTGCGTCACGCGCAAAAGATGGAAGCGGTCGGGCGCTTGGCGGGCGGCGTGGCGCACGACTTCAACAACGTCTTGTCGATCATTCTGAGCTACGCCGAGGTGTTGCTCGAGAGCTTCCGTCCGGGAGATCCCATCCGCGACGACCTCGACGAGATTCGAAAGGCCGCGCTGCGCGCCTCCGGGCTCACGCGCCAGCTGCTCTTGTTCAGCCGCCAGCAGGTGACGATCGCCCGAGTGTTGGATCTGAACGAGGTCCTCGTGAACACGGAGAAAATGCTGAAGCGTATGCTCGGCGAAGACGTCGACTTCTCGCTCGCACTCGGCAGTGAGCTCGGCAGGGTCCGGGTGGACCCGGGACACATCGAGCAGGTCGTGATGAACCTGGCCGTCAACGCGCGCGATGCGATGCCGAAAGGCGGCAAGCTCACCATCGAAACGGCCAACGTGGTCCTCGACGACTCATACGCCCGCGCGCACCTTCCCGCTCGCTCCGGTCGCTTCGTGATGCTCGCCGTCAGCGACACCGGCATCGGCATGGACAAGGCCACGCAGGCGCGGATCTTCGAGCCCTTTTTCACGACCAAACCGAAGGGCAAAGGCACCGGACTCGGACTCTCCACGGTGTTCGGCATCGTCGAACAATCCGGCGGAACGCTGTGGGTCTACAGTGAGCCCGGTCGCGGCACGACGTTCAAGATCTATTTGCCGTTCGTGGACGCCGAGGTCGAAGCGGTGCGACCCGCGCTCGCCCCGACCACGCTCAAGGGTGACGAAACGATCTTGCTCGTCGAGGACGAGGATCAGGTGCGCGTCATCGCGGGGGCGGTGCTACGCCGCTACGGCTACAACGTCCTCGTCGCCCGAAACGCGGGGGAAGCGCTGCTCCTGTGCGAGGGCCACCCGGGCACCATCGACGTCCTCGTGACCGATGTCGTGATGCCGCAAATGAGCGGGCCCGAGCTCGCGCAGAGGCTCGCGATCGGTCGCCCCGAGATGAGGATCTTGTGCATGTCCGGTTATACGGACGACAGCATCGTGCGCCACTCCGTCCTCCAGCCGGGCGTTGCGTACCTTCAAAAGCCGTTCACGCCGCAGTCCCTGGCCACCAAGGTACGCGAGGTGCTCGACGGCCTGTCGACGTGAGCGGCCGTGTCGATGACGGGCCTTCATTCCCGCAAGAAGGGCGAAACGTGGCACCGAAATCGCGCTTGATCCGCCCTGCCTGCCCGCCCCGTGGTAAACGCCTCGGGTCGTGTCATTTTCGCTGACTCGTCCGCGCGCGGCGCCGACTCCGGTGGTGGTCGAGGTCCCCCACGCGGGGCTCGCCATGGATCCGCTGTCGCTGGCCTGGCTCGCGGCTCCAGCCCGCTCCCTAGGTGCGGACGCCGACCTCTACGCCGACGAGCTCTTCGCCGACGCGCCCGACGAGGGCGCGCACCTGCTCGTCGCGAACACGAGCCGCTACGTCTGCGACCTGAACCGTGCCGAGGGCGACGTCGACTCGCTCGCGGTCGAGGGTGGGACGGCGAGGAGCTCGCCGCACGGTCTCGTCTGGCGCACGACGACCGAAGGACGCCCGGCGCTCACGGGTCCCCTCCCCCGTGCCGAGTACGAGCGCCGGCTCGAGCGCTACCACCGCCCCTACCATCGCACGCTCACCGAGCTCGTCGAAGAGCGCCGCCGCGAGCACGGTTTTGCGATTCTTCTGTGCGCGCACACGATGCCGAGCCGCGGCCGCGACGGACACGACGACGCGGGGACCGAACGCGCCGATGTCGTCCCGGGAAGCCGCGGGCGGACGAGCGCCGCGCCGGCCGTCATCGAGCTCGTCGATCGCGTAGGCCGCGAATCGGGGTTTCGCGTCGTGCACGACGAGCCTTACCGCGGTGGCTACTCGACCGGCCACTACGGGCGCCCGAACGACCGCATTCACGCCATCCAGATCGAGCTCGCCCGCCGCCTCTACATGAACGAGCGGA
>DASUTR010000722.1:0-3067 GCA_036374535.1 Polyangiaceae bacterium | reverse complement strand
CGGGCTCGCGATGCGAAAGGTGCGACCGCCGATCACGTCGCTGTGCCCCGCGGAACCGAGCTCGAGCTCGTCGACGACGGCGCCCGATTCGACGTCGAGCACGCGGATCGCGCCGGACGCGCCGAGCGAAACGGCGCCGGAAACCGCGAGCGAGAGCACTGCGTCGGGGCACACACCGGAGGCGCCCGGAGGCGGAAAGTGCGGCCGCGCCGCGCCGAGCAGCGTCCGAACCGGCAAAGCGGGCACCGGCGCCGTCACGGGCGCGCTCGACGCAACGACGGGTGGCGCGCGCTCGGGGCGTGGCGGTTCCGCAGCGCACGCCGCGACGATCGCGAGCGACACGCTCGTAGCGAGCCCGCGACCGGTCACGCCACCACCGCTTCGGACGTCAGTGCGGGCCGGCGCCCTGGGACACCGTGCACGGCACGCCGGCCACCGGATCGAGCGTGTACGCGTAGGGCGGCGTGAACGACGCGGACGACATGACGCCCGACACGCTCGTGCCGTCGAATTGGTTTTCGCGCGATTCGATGATGCCCGTCGCGGACTCGATGTCGAACGGATCGCTCACGTGATCGAAGTAGTTGCCCTCGGCGAGGATACGCGTCTCGACCCCCGCGCGGATGCAGTACGAGTTCCGCCGAGCCGAATAGTAGCTGTTGAACACGTGCACGTCGCCGAAGCGCGAGCGCGGCATTCGCTCTTGCACGTTGTCGGCCCACCAGCAGTGATGCCAGGTGACGCGAAGCTTGCCGCGGTCCTCGAAATTGTCGTCGCCGCTGCCGATGAGATTCGAATAGCGGTGGGAGCGCTCCGTGCCCGAATACGAAAACTTCGACCACGAAATCGTGATGTAGTCGGCGGCGCCGTTCACGTCGAGGTTGCCGTCCGAGCCGTCGGAAACGTCGACGTGGTCGATCCAAACGTGGTGGGCGCCGTCGCTGATGCCGACGGCGTCGGTCCCGCGCTGGCAGTCGCCGCCCTCGGCGTCGCTGCAATTGTTGCCGACGATCGTGAGGTTTCGCACGATGACGTTCGACACTTCCTCGATCTCGAGCGATCCCTCGACCGTCGGGCGCTCGCCCACGCCAACGATGGTCTTGTTCGAGCCGATCGAAAGGCGCCTTCCCTCGCCGATCGTACCTCGGACATGGATGACGAGCGGCTCGGCGCGCTCGTTTGCGAGCAGGAAGTCCTGCGTCGTCGAGACCTCGACGACCTCACCGCCGTCGCCGCCCGTCGTGCCCTCGAGCCCGAGACCGGGAACCGAGGCCCAGCCGATGGGCGCGGCGTCGTAAACGGGGGGCGCGGGCTCGCCGCAGGAGGCGGTCCCGCCCGTGCCTTCGGGCGCTGGCGGGACCGGCGCGCTCGAACAGCCGAGGAGCGCCCCCACCACCACGGCAGAAACGAAAACCTGCGGAACAGCGCGTTCTATCGGCATCAAGGTCGCCCGGGCGGCTTAATGCCGAAGCCGGGGGGGCCGATCACGACTCTCGTGGATCTCCGGAGCCGGCACGCGACAACGCTCGATCCCCACGGTCGAACGCGTCGAGACGCTTCGCCAATTCAGCTGGTTTTGGCGCCGGCCGACACCCAACCGCGGAGCTCGACCGTGGGCAGGCCCAAGCGCTCGAGCCCCGGAATCATCAGATCGGTGATCGCGCCACGGAGCGCCGTCTCGACGGCGTCGGCCGGGGGCGCGCCCTGGCGGTGAATCGCGGGATCCGTGGAATACGGACGCGGCGTGTCGCGCCACATCTTGAGGTTCGCGCGAATCATCGGCAAGAGCCAGGGCGCGACCTCGGCGCGCCGTTTCGAGTCGAGCCCTCCGAGGTGGGCCCAACCGAGACGGGCATGGTCGATCTCGTCGGACAAGAGCTCTTGGACGGCCGCGCGCGCGAGCGGCGCCTTCGCGAAGGCAAGGCTCGTTTCGAGGAAGACGCTCGCGAACGTTTCGTTCATGGCGCAGTGGCCGAGCACGTGCAGCGTGTGCAGGAGCGCGCCGTCGGCTCCGGGATGTTCGGGCACGACGAGAGTCAGGCGAGGCGGGGGTTCGAGGTCGCGCCCCGCGAATCGGGAGGCGACGCGGCGCGAGAGCTCTTCGTGACGGTACTCGTCGTCGACGGCCCGCGTCGCGAGTTTCACGACGTCGTCCGGAGCGTGGAGCTCGACGAGCGCGTCGCGCACGACCTCGAACGCGTCGGCGACGCGCCGTTCGCTCGCCGTCCTTCCGAGCCATACCAGGGTGAGCTCGGCGCGCTGGGCGTCGTCGAGCGCGTCGATGTCGGCGTCGGAGTCGGGCAGCGCGCGCCCCGTGAGGCGGCCGCCCCAGCGGCCCGCGCTTCCGAACGCGGTCATTTCGTGGTCGGCCAGCCGCCGCACCCCGGCGGCCCGGGTTCGCTGCCGGCTTCCGCGCCGGCGCCCGACGCACCGCCCGCACCGGTGCCGCCCGTCGCCACGTCACAGTTGTGGGTCCCGGCGTGGCCGCCCGTACCGGTCTCCTCGCCGTCGTCGCCGTCCGAGCAGGCGGCGACACCGCCGAGGGCGGCTCCGCAGAGCACAATCGTGTGAAAAAGCTTGGTGCGCATGCGATCGTCGTCGATCCGGCACAATGCCGGCCCTCCGCACCAACCCGACTAGGATAGCCGACCCCCGGTCCCACGCCAACCCGGCCCCCCTCGCGCCCCCGTGCTCTCGAAGATCCTCCTCGGCATCGGCCTCGTGCTCCTGGCACTCAAATTCGGCCTGCACACGCGCCTCGGCCTGCTCGCCAGACTCCGCGAGCTCGGACGGGTGATCGATCGCTTCGTGAACATCGCGCTCGTCGTCATTATCGTCGGGTACCTCGTTCAGCTCGTCTATCTCTACGCGAAGCAGCCCTGACGAACGTCAGAGCTCGGCGACGAGCTCGAAGGGTTCTCGGGCGTTCGCGAAGACGAACCCGCCGCCCGCGGCTGGAACCGGTACGCCGTTCACGCGCACGGAATGCGGCGCGGCGTTCGCGAACACGACGCGGAACCGGCGCCGGCAGTGCTCGGGAAAGCCCGAGCCCGTCACCCTCGCTGCG
>DASUTR010000721.1:0-5880 GCA_036374535.1 Polyangiaceae bacterium | reverse complement strand
CGGACGACGTGCTGTCGCGTCCGGCGACGCTGCGAGCGCTCGAGCTCTTGCGCGTCGGCGACACGCTTGCGGCGGTCGGCGAGCTCGACGCTGCGGGTCTCGCCAAGGCGGGCGCCGCGCCCGATCTCCTGTGGGCCGCCGCGCGCGCCTACGCACGCGCGGGCGCATACAAGCTCGCGCACGACATCGCTCGTTCGCGACTCACGGATTGGCTTTCACGCTGGCCGACCGCCGATTGGGCCGAAGCATGGCGTGTTGCGTTCCCGCGCCCGTATCGCGACCTCGTCGAGCAGACCGCGAAGACGCAGAAGCTCGACGCGTCCCTCGTCTTCGCGATCATGCGCGAAGAGTCCGCGTTCGATCCGGACGCGCAGAGTCATGCGGACGCATTCGGGCTCATGCAGCTCATCGTGCCGACCGCGCGCGTGGCTGCGAAGGGTACCAATTTGCCACATGACCGCCGCTCGCTCTTGCGCCCTCGCGTGAACGTCGAGCTCGGCTGTCGCACGCTCGCGCGTTTCTCGCGCATCTTCGACGGCAACACGCTGCTTGCCGTGCCCGCGTACAACGCCGGTCCGAACCGGGTAAAGCAGTGGGTGTCGGAACGCGGATCCGTCGATTTCGACCTCTGGGTCGAGTCGATTCCGTTCGTCGAAACGCGTCGTTATACGAAGCGTGTGCTCGCGAGCCGCGCCGCATACGCGTTCCTCTACGAGGCTGAATTCGCAGAACGGACGATGCTTCTGCCCGAGCGAGTGAAACCTTAATGCCAGGCTGAACGAGCGGAACGACGATCTCGTTTTTGGACACGTCGTTCAGAGCTTCACGCTTTACAGGCCGCCGAAAACCGTGTTCTTTTTCGACGCGTGGGAAAACCGACGGCGTCGGAGAGGGCCCTCACCTTCGCGGGGCCGAGGTACGTTCACGCCGCGTGGCCGGAAAACTCGTGGCTCGTTCCCGGCAGGAGTTATCGCTGCGAGATCGACGCGGCCGAGCCGTTCTTCGTCGAGCTCGAATACGTCGCTAGCGAGCCGTCGGGCCCCGCTTGGCTCGTCACGCCTTCGCCCCGGCAGATTCAAGAGCTCTTCGGTCAGAACCGCCGTCCGCTGAGTGACGACAATGCGTTGACACTCGAGGTGACGATCCGCGGTGAGCGCGGCGTCTGAGGGATATTTCTCGTCGCCTTGCGAAGGCCGGCACGCGGCTGTAAGAGCCGTGCATGGCCGTTTCATCGGAAAATCTCGCGCTCGGAACTCCCATGCCCGCGTTTTCGCTGCCGGACACGGTGACGGGGCGGGTCGTGTCCTCGGCCGAGCTCGCAGGCAAGCCCTCGGTGGTGATTTTCATCTGCAACCATTGTCCCTACGTGCAGCGGATTCGTGAAGGACTCGCGGCGTTCGGGCGCAGCCTGGCCGAGCTCGGCGTTCCGATGGTCGCCGTGAGCTCGAATGACCCGAAGACGTATCCGGACGATGCGCCCGAAAAAATGAAGCTCGAGGCCCAGCACGCGGGCTATTCCTTTCCCTACTTGTTCGACGAGTCGCAGGCCGTCGCCAAGGCATTTCGCGCGGTTTGCACCCCCGATCTCTACGTCTTCGATGGCGCAGGACGGCTCGCGTATCACGGGCAATTCGACGACGCGCGGCCGAAGAACGACGCGCCCGTGACCGGAGCCGACGCGCGGCGCGCCATCGAGGCGCTTCTCGACGGCAGATCGCCGAGCTCGGAACAGAAGCCGAGTATCGGTTGCAGCATCAAGTGGAAGCCGGGCAACGAGCCCGCGTGATCGCCAAGCTGATCGGAACAGCGGCGCTCGGCGCGGCGACCTTCCTGCTCGCCGAGCTTCCGGCGCGTGGGGCGGAAACGACCGAGCGCCCGTTCGGTGTCGTCGATCTCCACGTCGACCTTTCGTACGAGCACAACTACAAAGGGCACGCTTTCGCCGAAGGAACCGGGCAGTTTCGAGCCGCGGAGCTCGAACGCGCCGGCGTCGTCGGAGTGGTGTTGCCGCTGTACGTGCCGCGCCGCGCGTCGCCGATCGGCCCGAGGCTCACGGATTTCGAAGGCTCGTACGAAAAGGTATACGGCGCGCTCGCCGCGACCTCGCCCTATCGCTTGCCGGGCTGCGTGCCGCGGCGCGGCGGCGTGCGGACGTGGCTCGCGTTCGAGGGCGTCGGCGCGCTCGCCGGCGACGCCTGGATCGACGTGAACGGCACGAGAATGCCGGCGAGCCTGCTCGCGTGGGCGGCGCGCGGACTTCGGGTGCTCGGCCCGGTACACGCGTGGGCGAACGAGCTCGCCTCGTCGTCGGGCGATGCGAAGCCCGCGGATTTCGGGCTCACGCCGCGCGGTCGCGAGCTCGTACGCGCGGCGAGTCGCCTCGGTATCGCCGTCGACGTGTCGCACGCGTCCGATCGCGCGACGCGGGAGATCCTCGCGCTCGCGGCCGAAGGCGGAGCTCCCGTCGTCGCGACGCATTCGAACGCGCGTGCACTTTCGGACCATCCGAGAAACCTTGCCGACGCGGAGCTCCGCGCCATCGCGAAGACGGGCGGAGTCGTCGGGGTGAACTTCCACTCGGCGTTCGTGACGCGCCGCTCGCCGGCGACGCTCGCGGACGTCGTCCTGCAGGTGAAGCACCTGGTGCGCGTCATGGGTGTGCGTCACGTGGCCATCGGTTCGGATTTCGAGGGGGAGATCCGTCCGCCCGCGGAGCTCTCCGACGTTCACGGCTACCAGCGGCTCGCGAGGGCGTTGCTCGCGTCGGGGCTTTCCCGTAGCGACGTCGAGGCCGTGCTCGCGACGAACGCGCTCCGCGTCCTCTGTGCGCGCGGCGACAAGGATTGATTCGCCCCGGAGGCGGCTTTACGGCGTCGTCCCCCGAATGGTACTTCGTCGGAAACACCCATGACGCCGCTCGCCGCCCGCTCGCTCGATGCTTTCCCCAACTGGCTCAGGTCGCTCGGACAGGACGCTCGGAACCTGGCCGCCGTCGTCGAAGATCGAGCGTTGCCGGCGGGCGCTCGCCGGTCGGCGGCGCTCGCGCTCAACTACCTCTTCAAGTCGCTCGATCTGGTCCCCGACGGGCTCGAGGATCTCGGGTTCGTCGACGATGCGTTCGTGTTTCGCGTCGCGGCTGCAAGCGCCTCGCCGGACGAACAGCAGTCCGATCCGAGCGGAACGCTCGCGCGTCTCGCCGAGGAGATCGGCCTCGTGCGCGAGTTCATGAGCGACGTGTATCCGCGCCTCGAGGGTTACGTCGCGGGGCTCGCCGATGCGAGCTCCCGGGGGCGCAGCGTGAGCGAGGTGCTCTCGGACGACGCCGTGCTCGCCGAGTTCGTGCGCGACGCGAAGCAGTGGGCCGACGGCTACCAGCCGCCGTCGTTCGCCCGTGACGAGAAGAACCTCGTCAAGCTGAAGGCGTTCCTCGCTGCACGGCTGAAGTAGGCGAATCCGAAAGCGAACGCGTTCCCGTCGCGTCCGGTCAGGCCGCTAGCGAGAGCGCTCGAAACGCGGCGCGGGCGTGGTCGCTCTGGGGGACGTAGCGGTCTTCGGCTAGCGGCGTCGGGGGGGAAGCGAGCTCGAGGCCGAGGCTCAGCGCGTCGAGATCGGAGAGCAACGCCTTCATGTCGGGGTGACGATTGCCCGGGTTCTTGCGTGTGGCCCGCACCACGACGGCGTCCAGGCGCGGGTCGAGATCGTCCACGAGCCACGATGGCGGGGGGATCGGCGACGAGACCTGGTGTCGGAGCAGCGTCGCCCCGAGCTCGAGATCGAACGGAAGATGACCGGTGAGCATGCGGAACAGCACGACGCCGAGCGAGTACACGTCGGTTCGCGCGTCGACGTCGTCGCCGACGATCTGCTCGGGTGCCATGTACTTCGCCGTACCGCGGAGGACGTGGCGATCGCCGTGGTCGGGCATGCCCGCCATCCACGAAAGGTCGAAATCGAGCACCTTGACGCGGCGGTCGCCTCCGAGGACGAAGAGGTTCTCGGGCTTCACGTCGCAGTGCACGATGCCGGCTTCGTGGGCGGCAGCGAGACCGCGCGCGGCGCCGCGCGCGAGCTCGACGACCAGAGCGGAAGGCAGGCGTCCTTCGCGCGCGAGCAGTGCGTGGAGCGGTTCTCCGTCGAGGAGCTCCATGACGGCGAACGGCGGCTTGTCGTCGGGCTCGTGAACGGCGTAGACGCGGACGACGTTCGGGTGCGAAACGCCCATGGCAGCCCGCGCACCGGACAGAAAGCACGTGCGGAGAATGGTCGAGGCCGTCGCGTGCGGCGCGAGGAGCTTCACGGCGCGAGGCTCGCCGAGCGCGAGATCGCGCGCTCGCCAGATGACGGCGGTTCCGCCCGCGTCGAGCTCGCCCTCGAGGGCGAAACGGCTGAGCAGGAGCGGCCCGGCGTTCGGCGGGGGCGGCGTGAGCAGGGGGACGGGGCAGCCCTCGATGTCCGACACGAAGTCGAACAGCGTAGCAAGTCCGGACCGAACGGCTCGTTCCCTCGTCCGAGGGGCGCCGGGCGCGACGCGTGGAGTCGGCGGCGTGGACTCGTAGATGCGGCGGAGTGCCTCGGCGCGGAAGGCCGAGGGGGGGAGGGGGTGGGAGGACAGGGTCATTCCCGGTCCCGTAGATAGCTATAACTAACGAGGACTTACCAAGTTTGTCGTGTCGATGAGCGCCGTCGGGGACACGTCGATGACGGCGTCTTCGCCCTCGAGCGTTACCTCGAAGCGCTCGAGGGACATGCCCGCGCAGGGGCCGGCGGTGCACTCGCCGGTCTGCGGCATGAACAGCGCGCCGTGGTTTTTGCAGATGATGCGATCGAGATCGGCGGCGTAGAAGTCGCCGAATCCGAGGTCGAGATCGACGTACCAGTGGGGGCACACGTTCGCGTACGCAAAGAAGCCGCTCGCGTGGTGGAGCAGAAAGCCCTCGACCGATTTCCCGCCACGCTCGTAGGTGAAGGCCCTCGACTCACCCTCGGCGAGGGCGGCGCCGCCCGATACGCGCACGAGATGGGTGGCCGGCGGTGAGTCCACCGCGCAAGGGTACCATCAACCGTCTACGGCACGGGCTCCGGCGGGCGCTGGGCCGTCGGCGTCGCCGTTCGGGCCTTCGGGCTGTTCGCCGCCGCCGCCCGACATGAGCTCGTTCATGAGGTCACGGCACTCGGGCTTTCCCTTCAAGTGGTTCAAGAGCAGCGAGAAGGCGTCGGTGAAAGCCTTCTCGTACTTGAGCCCTTCGCGGGTTCGGAGCGCGACCTTCTCGCGCCCCGAGTTCAGATCCTCCTCGAGCGCCTCGGCGTAGCGCGCGAGCTGATCGCGGAGCTCGCCGATCTGCCGGCGTAGATCGCCGGCGGTCGCTTCCCGCGCCGTCCTTCGCACCTCGCGAGTCTTGAGCCACTGCTTTTGCGCTTCGATCATGGCTTGAGCAGCCCCCGCGGCCTCGAACACGGCGCGCGTGCCCTGGCCGCTGCGCTCGGCCTGGTCGGCGATCGCTCCGCGCTCGCGTGCGAGCTGCTCGGCGCGCGTGAGCTCCTGCTTCGCGGAGGCTTCCTCTTCCGCGTAGGCCGCGGCTTCGCGAAGTACGCGTGACTCTTCGTGCGCGAGCTCTTCGACTTTGCGACCGATTTCGGCGCGAAGAGCGCGGCCCCTTCGCTCGAGCGCCTCGAGCTTCCGTGTATGACTCGCGATCTCGCCTTCGAGCGAGCTCGCCTTGGCTGCCACGTCCCAAAGGGTCGCGATCGCCTGCGTGACCTCGCCCGGCGCGTTCGCCGCCGGATACGCGCGCGTCACCATGCGAGCGAGGAGCCCGGCCCGGCTCGCCCACTCGGCGATTCCGGGCGAGCGTGGCGGGGGCGGCGGCGGCGGCGCCGCAG
>DASUTR010000720.1:0-2479 GCA_036374535.1 Polyangiaceae bacterium | reverse complement strand
CTCGATGAGCCGGCCCGCGGCCTCGCGCGAGAGCGAGCCGTTCGGCTGTTCGCGCAGGCTCGTCGCGAACCATTCGGCGGCCTGGGCGAAGGCGCCGGATTGATCGAACGCGACCTTGCCGAGAGCGAAAGCCGCCGCGGCGCGGCGAGGATCCGTCGGATGCCGCGATCGCAGCGAAAGCAGCGCTTGTCGGGCTCGCTCGGGCCTGCCCGAAAGCCGCGCGGCGTCGCCGAGCTGGAGCAACTCGGCCGCGCTCGACGTCGCGCAGGCGGCGTCGAAGCCCGACGCCTCGGCGGCGGTGAACGCCTTGCGCAGGAGCCCGCGGCGCGCGAGCTCCCGCCAATCTTCCCGCGGAGCGAGCTGCGGCGACGAGGCGGCCGCGGGAGCGACGGGTGCGGAGCCGGGCGGCGACGGCGCGCCGAGTTCCGGCGCGCGCGGCTTCGCAGAAAGGCGCGCATCGCTTGGCTCCGCCTTCGCGAGCTCGGCCGAGTTCGTGAGCTCGAGCCGTTTTTCCCCGACGCGAACCTTCAGCGTCTCCCCGGCTCGAACGGCGCGTTCGCCGCCCACGACGGCGCCGCTGACGGCGACGCTGCCCTCGCGAACCGCTACCGAAAACTCCTCGGTCGCCGCCGACCAGCCGAGGTCGAAGCGCGTGCCGGTGACGCGCACGGTGAGGGGCCCGGCGATGACGCGCCAAGCGCTCGCCGACCGGTGCACGACGTCGGCGTGGAGCGTTCCATTTTCGAGCGCGACGCTCGCCCCGTTGGGAGCGACGTCGATGACACGCATGCGCGACGCGGGCTCGAGGCGCAAGCGCGTTCCGTCGGAAAAATCGACGGGGAGCGGGCGCCCGGTGGCGGCGAGCCACGTCTCGAGGCTCGCCGGTTCGCCGTTCGCCACGAACGTGAGCGGGCGCCGTGCCCGTTCGATGAAAACGCCTGCGACGAGGACGAGCACTGCGGCGGCCGCGAGGAGAGCCGCGACGCGAGCCGTGCGCGAGCGCCGGGACGGCACGCGCACCGCCGTTTCGAGGAACCGCTCGCGCGCCGTGTCGAGCGCTCGGCTGCGTTCGCCGGCATACGCGTCGAGCCCTTCTGCGACCCTGCGGCCCAAATGGTCGAGCGGATTCACGGAGTGTCTTGCCATCGCGTTCCTCCCTTCAGCCATTCGTCGAGCTCCGGACGCGTGCGTGCGACCGCGAGAAACAAGCGCTCCGCGCGGCCCAGGCGCCGCTTGATCGTCGACAGCGAAACATCGCAAGCTTCCGCGACTTCCGTGAGGTCCATCCCTTCGACGAACCTCAGAGTGAAGGCGATGCTCTCGTCGGGCGGCAGCTCGCGCAGGACCTCGTAGACGCAGCGAACGGCGCGCAGCGCGTCCTGGTCGACGCCGACCGCGGGCTCTTGCACGAGAAGGGCTTCGTCCGGATCGCGGAACAAGCGCAGCCAGCCGCGGCGCGACCGCGCGCGCAGCACCTTGCGCGCGGTGTTGATCGAAACTTGCGCCATCCAAGGCTTGAGCGACGTGGCGCTCGCGAGGCTCGGCAGCGAGCGTAACGCGTTCAGGAATACCTCCTGGACGATGTCGGCGAGCTCGCGATCGAAACCGATGACGCGCGTGATGAGCCGCTCGACGTAGGGCGCGTAGGCGTGAAAGAACGCGACTTTCGCGCCGGGGTGGTTCTCGCGCAGCGCCGCGACGAGCGCCTCGTCGTCGCCCGCAAAGGCGATCGGAACCACGATGCCCGAAGCGCGGGGAGCGCTCACGGGCGCGGCAGCGGGATTCCGGGCGTTCATCGGGTCGTCGGGATCGGGATCCTCCAGAGTACCCGGCCGCGCTTCCGGCGGTTCATTTCGTCGTCACGGCGCGGTGGTCTCGGTTCTTATCTATTCGTAACTAGGGGTTATTTTTTGGTTTTTGGGGCGGTGAACCGTAACGCCGGGGGGCGGGAACTACGGGCGCGTGATGTTCAGCCAACACCTCCGCACTTCTCGCTTCGTCCTTCCCGCCTTCGTCGCACTTCTAGCGAGTGCCTGTGGGGAAGGTCCCGGCGACGGCGACTCACAAGAAGCGACGGGCGGTAACGCCGGCACCGGCAACGCGTCGGGAGCGGGTTCGGGTAACGCCAGCGGAGCGATGAACGGTGGTGCGAGCGGTACCTTCGGCGGTGGCGCCGGCGTGAATGGCGGCGCCGGGATCGCGGGCAACGCTGCCGCCGCGGGCGTGGGAGGCGTTGCCGGCGCCGGCTCGAGTGGAGGAGGCAGCGCGACGGGAGGCTTCGGTGGCGGTGGCGGAACGGGGGGTGACCGAGGCGGCGCCAGTGGCAGCGGCGGCGCCGGTGGTCTCGGCGCAGCCGGCGCCGGCGCGGCGGGTGCGGGCGGAGCGGGAGCAAGCGGTGGTCGCGGAGGACAGGGCGGCACCGCCGGCAAAGGCGGCGCCGGTGCGGGTGGAAAAGCAGGCAGCGGCGGAGGTGGTGGAA
>DASUTR010000719.1:0-4545 GCA_036374535.1 Polyangiaceae bacterium | reverse complement strand
CTCGAACCGCTCGAGCTCCTCAAGCTGCGCGTCGAGCTCGAGCGCCGTCCAGGAGCGCCTCGGGGGTTCGTTGCGCGCTCGAGCTCGCGAGGCGAGCGCGACGGCCGCGGGGGTCGGCGCCGAGTACTTCGCGCGGTCCTCGGGCGGCGGCCCCATGCCGATCACCGCGGCGACGGCCGGCGGAGCGAGCACCTGGACGGCTCGAGCTCGCAGGCTCGAGCGCTCCGAGCGAGCGAGGCGCTTAACCCCGAGGGTTGTCGGCAAGAGCCGGTTTTCGGTCGTGCCCCAACGGCTCGGCCAGCGTGCGCCGTGAGGCTTTTTTCCGGGTCCGATCCGCGTGTGGCTCAAATGCCCCATGTCGGCCAGCTTTCGGACGATTCGCCCGATGGACTCGACGTGCGGGTGTTTGCCGTTGCTGCGCGTGATTTCGAGCGCGATCGATTTGTACGTTTTGAAGCAAACCTCTCCGAAGCTCGCAACGTACGTGAGCACTTGCCCGAGCAGGCCGGTCAGCCCGCGTTGCTGACACGCGCTCGCAACGGATTCCGCGAATCGCTCCGCGCTACCGCCCCAGTGTTCATTTTTCGCAACCGTGACCAGCACGGCGACGTCTGAGCTCACTTCGTAACGGCACCCCCTTCGCTCGTGAGACCACTGGACGCGCCGCGCTCGCCGCCGCCACGGGACCAGCCCGTAACAACCGCGCCACGCATCAGCGTTCTCCGCGCCTGCCCGGTCGAAATGTGACCGAGCACGCGCCGCGAACGTTGACGCGCTCTCTGTTTGGTTGAACCCTTGTTTTGGTTTTCGCGAGCAGCCATCGCGATGCCCTGACGGCTCGAGCGCTAGCAACGCTGCGGGCCGTCGTCCTTTCGGGACGAAGGGAATCCGGGGCCGATACCAGCCGGCCCCATGGACAAAGTCAACCCCCACGCGCGGGCGTTGAGCGGCCGCGCTCCGGCGCCTGCTCAATTCGCGGCATTTGCCGGGAGCGCTCAACGCTCGATTTTTCGCGCGTTGGACGGCGCGACCGGGGCCCGTTGCTCTCGCCCGCATGGGCACTGCAGCGATCGAAAAGTACGCCGAACTCTCCAAAACCGAATTGCTCGAGCGGTACGCCGGTCTGAAGACGCGCGCGACCAACATGCTCGGCAAGCACCGCGAAACCATCAAGCACGTTGGTTTCACGTTCATGGGCCAGGGCGCGTCCGCCGTCACCGGCGGCATGTACGCGCTGGTCGAACGCAAAGCGCCGTCGCTCCTCACGGTGCCGCGCACGAAAGTGCCTACGGCAACCGTCGCCGCGCTCGCCCTCTCGGGGCTGAACTGTGCGCGCGTGTTCGGTGACGCGACTCCGATCGTTCAGAGCATCGCGGACGGCGCGCAAGCGCTCGGCGCGCGCGAGCTCGCTCTGAAGCTCGTTCTCAAGTGACGGCCGCGGGTTCTGCCCGCGCTCGATGCTGAACGCGGCCAGCAACGCGAGCCCTCAACCCTACGGGGTTTCCATGTCCATGAATGCACTGATGCTCGGTCACGATGACCTGGGCGACGACGACGACGATTACGGCGACGACGACTTGGGCGACGACGATTTCCTCGGCGGCCCCAAGCCGAAAAAGAAGACCAAAAAGAGCAAGTTCGCGGCGCTGCAGCCGGGCCACCAGGTCCAGCCGCTCCCGTTCCCGAACACGAGCGTTGCAGCGGGCGCGACCACGACGGTCACGCAGCGCGCGCAGCGTCCGTTTCAGATTCAGCGCGCGACCTGGGCGAGCACGTCCGCGCCGTTTTTCACCATCAACCAGCTCCTCGCCGGTATGGAAAACATGTTCGCGGCGCCCGGTTCGGTGCCCGCGGAGGTGTTCAGCTCGAGCGCGTTCGGTACCGGGTTGCGCGGTTACATCGTCTACCCCGGCATCGACATGACGCTGCAGGTGACCAACAACGACGGCTCCGCCCACACGATCGAATTCACGATCATCGGCGCGGCGCTGATCTGAGTGCGAGGGGCGCGCGTGAATGTTCGAATTGCGGACGGTAGTAGGGCGAGCGACCGAAGACCCGCGCACGCTGGCGAAGCTTGCGCGCATCGGGCTCGAGCTCTGCATTGCGAGCAATCGAGTGTTTCTCCGCGCGTTCCGCCAGAAGCACGGACGTCGCTTTCCCTCCATCTACAAACTCGCCCGCTCGGGTCGAGTCCGTTACGAGCGCGAACGCGAAGCCGGCGAGGAATTCGCCGATGCGTTGACCGTTCTCGGACGGGGTTGGGGGGACTGCGACGATCTCATTTGCTGGCGCATCGCGGAGCTACGCGAGGCCGGCGAACACGCGACCGTGATCGTTTACTGGCGACCACGGAAGCCGGGCGAGGGCTGGCGCTTCCATTGCCAACTCCGCCGAGCAAACGGCCGAATCGAGGACCCGTCGCGGTTCCTCGGGTTGTGAGGTTTTCACCATGAGCCTTCTGAAAGTCATCCTCCCCATTGCCATCGGTGGCGGCCTCATCGCGTTTCTTGCGAGCGACGCGAGCGCAGCGGAACCGACGTCGACTCTGAGCGACGTCTTGAAAGAACGCATCAAGGCGGCGCTGGCAACCGGCGAACCCGCGCAGCTCCGCGCGCTGGCGAAGGAGCTCGAGGAAGCCGGTTTCAAGGCGCAAGCCGCGAGCCTTCGCAAGGCGGCCGACCAAATCGAAAACGCCATGTCCGCGGTTCCGGAGACGGAGCCCGGCAAGCCGCCGGCGCCGACGAAATCGAAGCGGAAGCACGTGCGCGTGCTCGTGGTTCAGAAGGGCGACGGCCCCTGGCAGGTCGCGAACCGCATCGGCATGGGCAGCGCCGCGCGCGAGCTCCGCGACCGCAACATCCCACGCGACGGCAAGGGCAAGCCGCGAGATGGCGACGGCAAAGGCGGCTTCAAACCGACGCTCGAGCCCGGCGACCTGCTGATCGTTCCCGAGCAGTGGACCGATCACCCGAGCATGAAACGGGTGGCGCTTCCGACGTCGGTCTCGGGCGACGACGGCGACTCGACGCCGCTCCGACGACTCGCCGGCCGCGTCGCGCTCGAAGTGTTCGAGACCCCGAAGGGGCACGAGAACCGCGAGCTAATCGAGACGTATCAGAAGGCGATGAACGCCGCCGGACATCAACTCCGCGTGTCCGGTCTCTACGACGCCGCGACGGCCGCGAGCCTCGCGCGCGTTCACCACATTGCTCCGCCTATCCGCTTCAAGGGCGGGCGCGAGCTCTACTGGCCGACCAACCCCACACCCGCGAAGAAACAGCTTCGGGCGCTCCTGCTCGAGCTCGCTCAGCGGGACGCCGCGCGCCGCGAAGAGTGGTCGCAAGTCGCGCGCGACGTCGCGTGAAGGAGCCGCTGCCATGTTCGGAAAAATCCTCCGTGCAGTGAAAAAGACGGTCCGCGCCGTCACGAAAAACCCCATCAAGGCGGTTTCGCAGGCCGCGATCGGAACGGTCTCGATGCAGTGGGCCACCGATGCCGCGTTGAAAGGCGTCATTGGTGAGAAGGCGTTCAAGCAGTTCACGCCGAAGCAGATCGCGCCCGCGCTCGACGTCCTGCACAACGTGGGCGCGCTGAGGCCTGCCGACGTCGCGAAAATGGCGAAGGGCGACGTCTCGAAGCTCAACTCCATCACGGGGAAAGCAGTCAACGTGCTCGCGGCGAATGCCGAAGCCGGCGCGCTCTACAAAGGCGTTACACCGGCGCTCGGCTCGCAAAGCGAGCTCATTTTGAACGAGGTGGACAAGCTCCGCCGCGAGAACACGCCGGCCGCGCGCAAAATCGTCGCCGAATTCGATCGCCGCGTCGCCGCGAAGCGCGCCGAGCGCGCGAAGGTCCTGAACCGCATCGTTCGCGGTTACTACTCGCGCGACGAAGGCGAGCGCACCGCGACGCGCAAGAAAGTCGCCGCTCTCAAGACCAAAGCGGCGGCCGGCGACAAGCTCGCAGCGCACGAACACACGCTCCTCCGGCGCCGCAAAGCAGCGCTGGACAAAGCCAAGACGTTCCGCGTCGACAAGCGGGGAATGGTGGTTTCCGTTGGCTAAGCGTCGCGAGCCGTTCATCGACCGACGCGACTTGCTGCGCTCGAGCGGCGCCGGAGCGCTCGGCGCCGGCGCTGGCGTGCTCAGCCCGGCGATTTCGTCGCCGCGGTGGGGCGGTAGCTACCGCGACGTCATGCCCCCAACGGCGGGGCAGGTGCGCCCTCTGTTCGACCTGCCGGGCGACTTGAACGCGGCGGAGCTCCTCACGGTGAACGTGCTCAGCTCCCGAAACATCGGCGCGACGAACGGTGACTTTCGTCTCCGCGTGCTCGCCGGCGCCGGCCCCGTCACGAACGTTTTCACGTGCGACCTGGGCGAGGGTTGCCAATTCTCGATCGTCGCACAGTCGCTCCGGCTCGAGCTCGTTTCGTTTCAACCGTACCTCGGGAGCCCGTTCGGTGACCCTGGTTACGACGCAGCGAACGGACTGGCAGAGGTGACGGCTCAGGTGGTGCGCGGCGGCTTCGGCCGCGGCGTGCCC
>DASUTR010000718.1:0-2641 GCA_036374535.1 Polyangiaceae bacterium | reverse complement strand
AGGACGACTTCCCGTACATCACGGTGGGTTGGGTCACCACCGGCGTCTTGGCCGCGGGCGCAGTCACGACCGGGGTCGTAGGCGTGGGGGCCAAGAACGACCTCGACCCGCTCGCCCGCGGCGACCGCAACGTCGGCCGTGCCCTGCCAGCGAGCGCCGTCCACGAACACGCCGCCCGTGAAGCCGTCGCCGTCCGCGACGAACGCGGACTTCGCGACACCGACTTTGCCCCTGAGCGCGGTCTCACCGCTCGCGAACGGAGCGTCCAGCGCTCGGCGCGTGAGGCGCCCGAGCAAGAGGAGACCCCCGGCCGCGACGGCGACGAGCGGAGCGAAGAGGAGCACGTCGACGCGCGCGATCCCGCCGAAGTAATCGCCCGGATCGACGAGGAACATCGCCCCGAGCACGAGCGAGACGACTCCCCCGGCGGCGAGCAGGCCGTGCGTCGGTATCTTCATTTCGAGCCCGATCGCCGCGAGCCCGACCACGAGCAGGAGGAGCCCGCCGAGCTCGATGGGCAGCACGGAAACGCCGAGCAGGCCCACGACGACGCAGATCGCGCCCGCGATGCCGCCGAGCCCGATCCCCGGCGAGGAGAGCTCGTAGAGCAGGCCGAGCACGCCGATCGTGAGGAAAAGGGACGCGAGCGTCGGGTTCGCGAGCGTGTCGAGCACTCGGTCGAGCGCCGACATGGGGACCTCGACGCGCCGGAGCCTCTTCGTTTCGAAGACGAAGGGCTTGCCGCGAAAGTCGAGCTTGCGCCCGTCGAGCTCGCGCAGGAGCTCGCTGCGATTCGCGGCGAGGATCTCGACGAGCCCGGCGGCGCGCGCTTCCTTCTCGGTGAAGCTCTTCGATTCGCGCACCATGCTCTCGGCCACGGCGGGCGGGCGGCCGCGACGTTCGGCGAGCGAGCGTGCGTGGGACGCGAGACTGTTCGTCACCTTCTCGTCCATGACGCCTTCGAGCGGCTGCCCGTCAGCGACGGGATGGGCCGCGCCGATGCGGGTGCTCGGCGCCATGGCGGCGACGTCCGTTGCGAGGAGCAGAAACGCCCCGGCCGAGGTCGCCTGGGCGCTTTCGGGCTCGACGAATCCGACCACGGGCACTTTCGCATTCGTGATCGCGACCGTAAGCTCCTGGAGTGAGCTCACGAGCCCGCCGGGAGTGTCGACCGTGAGGACGACGAAGCGCGCCTGCTCGCGTTCCGCCCGCGCGAGCGCCCGACCCAGGTGCCGGACCTTGAGGGGATTTACGATGCCGTCGACCCGGAGCTCGACGTATACGGGCTCCGCGGCTCTCGTGGCCCGAACGAGGGCGAAACACAGCGCGAAGCAAAGCAGCGTGGCGCAGACTGCAGCGCTTTTAACACTCCTCCGAGCCTCGGTTTTCCACACCTCGGGAGCGGACCCGAGGGGCGCCTGGCGGTCAATGACGCTAGACACCACACCATCGACACTTTTGGCTCGACCCCCTCGTAGCTAATACGTCCACCCTATGGCATGATTGCTGCCTGATCGAGGTTTCGCTTGAGGCAACCCCACAAGACATTGCTGCTCTGGGTCGTCCTGATCGTCGCGTTCTTGGCGATTTGGCAGTTCCTGAACGACACCGACGGGCCGCAGCGCGCCGAGATCTCGTACAGCGAGTTCATGGCGCTCGTGCAGGCGCCGAAGGACAAACGCCACATCGAGGAAGTCGAGATTCGTGATCGCGACTACACGTTCGCGATCAAGAACCCGGCGAACAAAGGCGCACCCGAGCGCGGCCGCACCGTCGGCCCCAGCAAGGACAGCGCCGAAGAGCTCGTGAAGGCCGGCGTCAAGGTCACGTTCAAGAACGAGGAAAACGGCTCGTTCCTGACGCCGATTCTCTCGATCCTTTTGCCGATGGTGTTCGTGATCGTCATGTTCTACCTCCTGATGCGACAGCTTCAGGCGGGTGGGGGCAAGGCGATGAGCTTCGGCAAGAGCCGCGCGCGCCTGCTCAGCGAATCGCAGAACAAGGTGACGTTCGCCGACGTCGCGGGCATCGACGAGGCCAAGGACGAGGTCGAAGAGATCATCGCCTTCCTCAAAGATCCCAAGAAGTTCCAGCGCCTCGGCGGCCGCATTCCGAAGGGCGTGCTCATGATGGGTCCCCCCGGAACCGGCAAGACGCTGCTCGCGCGCGCCATCGCAGGCGAGGCCGGTGTGCCGTTTTTCAGCATCTCGGGCTCCGACTTCGTCGAAATGTTCGTGGGCGTCGGCGCGAGCCGCGTGCTCGATCTCTTCGAGCAGGGGAAGAAGCACGCCCCGTGCATAATCTTCATCGACGAGATCGACGCGGTGGGTCGTCACCGCGGGGCCGGCCTCGGCGGCGGACACGACGAACGCGAGCAGACCCTGAACCAGCTCCTCGTCGAGATGGACGGTTTCGAATCGAACGAAGGCGTCATCATCATCGCCGCGACGAACCGCCCCGACGTGCTCGATCCCGCGATTCTGCGTCCCGGGCGCTTCGATCGCCGCATCACCGTGCCGCGCCCGGACATCCGTGGTCGCGAAGGCATCCTCGCCGTGCACACGAAGAAGGTGCCGCTGCTCGGGGACGTCGATCTCGGCATTTTGGCGGCAGGAACTCCGGGTTTCGTCGGCGCCGATCT
>DASUTR010000717.1:0-15369 GCA_036374535.1 Polyangiaceae bacterium | reverse complement strand
CGCGCTCGATGTCGAGCTCGACGCGCGCATCTGCGCCGACGTCGCGCGCATCGCGCGCAAGGCTCGCGCGACGCTCGTGCTCTCGAACCACAACTTCCGGACGACGCCCGCCGCCGCGCCTCTCGACGAGGTCGTGAACCGTGCGGCGAAAGCCGGCGCGGACATCATCAAGATCGCGACCTACGTGCGCGTGCCGAGCAGCACGACGAGCCTGGCGCGGCTCCTGCTACGGCACGCGAAAAAGCCGCTCGTCGTCATCGGGATGGGCTCGAAAGGTCGGGTAACGCGCATCGAGCTCCCGGTGCTCGGCTCCCTCTTCACGTTCGCATCGATCGAAGGCAAGACGGCGCCGGGACAGATGACGCTCGCGGAAACGCTGCGGGGAATCGAGAAATTTCGCGCTTCGCGCGGCGTCTGACGATGGTATGCTCCTCTCCATGCGGGAGAACGCGCTAGGGTTCGCTGCTCTCTGTTCCCTTCTCGCCCTCCGCTGCGGCGGCGGGACCCCACCGCCCGAAGAGCCGGCGAACGCCGCCCCGCCGGCCGAAACGGTCTCCGAAGCTCCGAAGCCCGAGCCGGAGCCGGCGGACGCGGAGCCGCCGAAGGAGAAGCCCGCCGCCGACGTGCCCGAGCCCGAGTTCAAGGAGAACGGCTCCGTCGAGGAAGCGATCAAGGCGGTACCGCAGGGCACGCCGCGCCTGAACGTCGAGACCGAAGCCCTCAGCAAGCCGCTGATGGACGGAAAGGTCTACGAGCCCTGCAAGCTCGGCGCAGCGAAGTTCAAGGTGCGCGTCGCGGTGTGGAACGGAAAAGCCGTCGGCATCGATCTCACGACGACGCCGAACAACCCGAAGCTCGCCGAATGCCTCAAAGGCCGCATCCGCGAAATCACCTGGGACGACAAGGTGAAATCGCTGAATACGGTCGAGTATCAGTTCTAAGAGTCGAAGAACTCCGAAAATCTCAGCTCGCGCGGTCGAAGGGGTCGAACGCCTGCACGTGCTCGAGCTGTTCCGAAATGAGCCCGAAGCGGCGCTCTTTCTTCGAATACGTCTCGATGCACTGGAGCAGCGTCTCGGGACGGAAGTCGGGCCACATGATGGGCAAGAAGACGAGCTCCGCGTAGGCCGACTCGAACAACAGGAAATCGCTCACGCGCGTCTCGCCGCCCGTGCGGATCAAGAGATCGACGTCGGGAAGCGAGTGCGTCGTCATGATGCCGTGGAAGGAGCGCTCGTCGATCTCCTCGGGCAGGACGAGACCCGCGCGCGCCTTCACGGCGAGGGAGCGGGCGGCTTCGACGATGTCCTGACGGCCGCCGTACGACAGAGCGAGGCTCAGCGTCATGCGATCGCCGTCCGCCGTATACGCCATCAGGTCCTCGACGGCATGGCGCGTCGACGTCGGCAGATCCTCGAGAGAGCCGATGACATTGACGCGAATGCCGAGCTGGCGGAGCTCCGCGCGTTCGGATTTCGCGAAATCCACCAGCAGCCGCATCAGCGCTTCGACCTCGTTCTTCGGCCGCGACCAGTTGGCGACGCTGAAGGCGTAGAGCGTGAGGTACTGCACGCCGATACGTGCCGCCGTTTCGACGGCGTCGCGCACGGCGCGAGCGCCTTCGGCGTGACCTTCGACGCGGGCGAGGCCGCGCGCTTTAGCCCAACGCCCGTTGCCATCCATGATGATGGCGATGTGTTTGGGTAAGTGATTTCCGTTCGTCTTCGAAGCCACGGTATTCGTCTCTCCCGTCGCGCGGAACGCGGGGTGTCTTCCGCACGCGTCACACTATGTCGTGTCGGAACCCGGACGAACCGTGGATCTTTCGTGGAGAAACCCGATCACGCAGACAAATCATCGAATTTACTGAGTTTTTTGCTCGGGAGCGGGCGCGCCGATCTGGGAAAGCCCCTCGCGGGCCTCGCTCACCGCGGCGCGAAGGTGCTCGCCCGGGCTTCGGAACGCGACGGGTAAGAGCAGGCGAAATTCGACGCGCGGCGGGCCGGGCTCGGCGAGCTCCACCCTGCCGCCGTGGGCCTCGGCGACCGCGCGAACGATCGCGAGGCCGAGCCCGGTGCCGCCCCTCTCCGGACGCGCCGTCACGAAGCGCCGAAACAGGCGCGGGCGGATGGCCAGAGGAACGCTGCCGGCGCTCCTCACGCTGACGCGGACCACGCCTTCGTCGCGCCGCACCTCGACGTCGATTTTCGTGTCCGGCTGGGAGAAGACGAGCGCGTTGTCGAGCAGGTTGGCAATGGCGCGGCCGAGCCAATTTTCGTCGCCGCGCACGAGCGCGCCGCTGCCGGCGTCCAGCCCGACGCGCGCTCGGCCGTCGTCGAGCGCTTCGATCGAGCGTTCGGCGAGCTTGGCGATGTCGACGGGCTCGAACGTTTCGGCGCCTCGCGCCTCGATGCGAGCAAGGCTCAAGAGCTCGCCCAGCAGCCGTTCGATGCGCGCGGTCGCTTCGCGGATTCGCTTCACGAAACGGCGCGCCTCGGCGGGTTCGTCGAGCGCGCTCTCCTCGAGCACCTCGGCGCTCGCGCGAATCGCCGCGACGGGATTCTTGAGCTCGTGGGAAAGATCCTGCGCGAACGCCTCGACGAACGGGCGCCCTTGGAGCTGGCGGCGCATCGAGTCGAGCGAGCGCCGGAGGTGCATGACCTCGCGGCCGTGCACGGCCGGCGGCGCCGCGCCGAGCTCTCCCGCGCTCACGCGCTCGCTGAAAACGTTGAGCGCCTCGATGGGAGCGACGATGGCTCGACCGATCCACGCGGCGGCGAGCGCGGCCGTCGCGCCGAGCACGAGGCTGATGACGAGCACGGTCGGGGCGAAGTCGGCGAGCAGCCGTCCCATCACGACGGTCGGCTTCGTGACCTGCACCGAGCCCACCGTGCGGCCCGCGACGACGACGGGAGCGGCCACGCGCACGGTGCCGTCGGCGTCCGCGGGGGCGGCTCGCGGAAACAGCCGGCGCCCGGCCCCGTCGAGCACTTCCATGCGCAGGTCGGCGCCGCGCGCGCGCTCGAGCTCGAGCCGGCGAGCGATGGCCTCGATGCTGCCCCCCGTTCGATCGAGCTCGCCCGCGACGATGCCGGCGATGGCCGCCGCTTCGTCGGAGGCCGCTTGCGTCGCGAGCCGCACGGCACGCGCCTCGATGCGATCGATCACCATGACGCCCAGACCGAACGCGAACGCCCCCACGATCACGGCGAGCGCGAGGAACACCTGCATGCGGATCGACATGCCTCGCGAGCGCGTCCTGAGCAGGCGCGACACCACGAAGGCGACGAACAGAATCAACGAAAAGGCCGAGACCGCGACGGCGATCAGGCGGATCACGGTTCCTCCACCGGGACGTCGCCGAGCCCGATGCGGTAGCCGACGCCGCGCACCGTTTCGAGCATGCTCGGATCGCCGCCCGCCTCACCGAGCTTTCGACGCAGGGCCTTCACGTGCGAATCGATGGTGCGATCGGTGATGGCGAAACCGTCGCCCCACACGCGGTCGATGAGCTCGGCGCGCGTGTAGACGCGCCCCGGACCGTCGAGCATGCAAGCGAGCAAATCGAACTCGACGCGCGTGAGCTCGAGCGGGGAGCCGCCGACCTCGGCGCGTCGAGTCGCGCGATCGACGAGGATGGGCGGAAGATTCGGCGGCTCGACGGGCACGCCTTGAGCGCTCGTACGGCGCAACACGGCCCGGACGCGGGCCACGATCTCACGCGGGGAAAAAGGCTTCGTGACGTAGTCGTCCGCGCCCGTCTCGAGCGCGGCCACGCGATCGGCCTCGCCGTCCCGACTCGAGAGCACGATCACGGGTTTGCCTGGACGCGCCGCCCGGAGCGCCCCGATGAAATCGAACCCGCTGCCGTCGGGCAGCATCAGATCGAGCACGACGAGATCGGCGCGGTCGCGTTCGCTCTCCGCCTCGGCGAGCGTGCCGGCGAGGCTCACCGAGAAGCCGTCGCGCCGGAGCGCGTACGCGACCGATTCCGCGATCGCGGGCTCGTCCTCCACGACGAGGATGTGCGCGCTCATCGAACCAGGTGTACCATGTCGGCGTGCGGACGTTGTTCATCCTCCGGCACGCGAAGTCCGGCCACGACGAGCCCGTGTCGGACAAAGAGCGGACGCTCACCTCGCGCGGACGGAAGGACGCACGCCGCATGGGAGAGCTCGCGCGGGAGCGGAACCTGCTCTGCGAGCGCGTGCTCTGCTCGACGGCGACGCGCGCGCGCGAAACGCTGGAACTCTTCGCGGAAGGCGCCGAGCTCGGCGCCTCGCGCGTATTTCTCGACGAGCTCTATCTCGCCGAGCCCGACGCGATCGTGCGGGCCGTCCGCGAGCACGCGGGTTCGACCGAGCGCGTCATGATCGTCGGGCACAACCCGGGTCTCGAGGGCGTGGTCGCCCACTTGACCGCGGAGCGCGTCGAGCTCTCGACGGGCGCTTTCGTCGAATGCACGCTTCCCATCGACGCCTGGTCGGACCTGAATCTCGAAACGGCGGGCAGTTTGCGCTCGACGTTCAGGCCCAAAGACGAGCGTTAGAAGACGAGCGTTGGATCGATAAGCGCTCGCCGGCGGGATCTGGGAATCCGGCCAGTGTGGCCTCGAGCCACTTGTCCCCGATCGGGGCGAGGAAGTCCTGGATTTTCCACGCGTAGAGAGCTACGTAGTCAGCCATGCAGCCGACGCGGTTGCCCAAGAAGAAGGACGTCGCGCTCGCACTGCTCGAGCAGGCCAGCGTTTTCGTGCACCTCGATCCGAGAACGGACAAGGTGTTCGTACCGCCGTGGCTCAAGCGCCAGCCGCAGCTCGTCCTCCAAATCGGGCTCAACATGGCGATCCCGATTCCCGACCTCGAGGTGGACGAGGCGGGCCTCTCGTGCACGCTCTCGTTCAATCGTTCGCCGCATCACTGCCAGATCCCGTGGAACGCCGTGTTCGCCCTCGTCGGCGACAACGGCCGCGGCATGGTGTGGCCCGACGACGTCCCGCCCGAGGTCGCCGCCGAAGCCGAGAAGCAAGCGAAGGCCGCGCAGGCCAAGGCGAAGCTCCAGTCGGTTCAGCCGGTCCCGGCGGAAGCGCAGGCCGAGGCCGCGCCGAAGGCGAAGACGGCCGTGGCGGCGGAAGCCGCCGCGAAGCCCGCGCGCCGCAAGAAGGCAGCGGCTGGCGCCGGCGCCAAGACCGTCGCGGGCGCGCCGAAGCGCGAGCCGAAGGAAGCGAAAAAGCCGCGCGCGCCGCGCAAGCGAAAGACCGGCGCCGCGGCACCCGAGCGAGCGCCCGTGACCGCGCCCGAGCCGGCGCGCACCGCAACGGCAGCCGCCGGCAGCGCGGACCCGAAGCGCAAGCGCGAGCTTCCGCCGTACCTCCGCGTCGTAAAGTAGCGGCTCCGGGTTTCAGGCGAGCGCCGGGCGACGCAGCTAGAATTGTTGGAAGAAGGCGGCGATGGCGGGGCCCGTCCACTGCGGAATGGTGTGTCCGCCGTCGTGGACGCAAAAGACGACCGGGTAGCCCGCGTCGCAGCCGTCGTACGACGTGCAATACGGCTGTGGTTCCACGGGTTGTCCCGTCTGCTGGCAGTGGTTGCGCGTGACATAGGCGTTCTTCGCCGTCTCGCCGTTCATGAAGGTCACGTCCAGGTCGGCCGTACCGTGCGCCGCCCACACGGCGACGGGGTTCGTGCCGCATGCGCCGCCGCGGCCGAACGACGCGCCCGCGATGGGCGCTATGGCGCGGAACACGTCGCTCATCTGGCACGCGAGCGTGTAGCTCATGATGCCGCCGTAGCTCATGCCGACGGACATCACGCGGTTCGAGTCGATGCAGTAGCTCGCGGAGAGCGACGTGACGAGCGCGCGCACGAACGCGACGTCTTGCCCATTCGTGTTCGGCCAACCCGTGTCAGCGGGGTCGCTCTCGGTTCCGAGACCCTGTCCGGAGACGAAGATCGTGCTCGCGCCGAGGGCGTTCTCGAGACCGTAAAAGTTTCGCGCCACTTGCGTCGCGGTGCCCGTTCGCCCGTGCCACGCGAACACGAGTCGATGAGGATGGGTAGGCTCGTACGCCGCAGGAAGCTGCACGATGTACTCGCGCGAGGTGCCGGCGACATCGATGGTTTGAAGCGCCATGCCGTCGCCGGGAGGCCATGTTGCGGCCGTGCAACCCATCGTCGGCGCCATGCCGGCCGTGCCGCCTCCCGTGCCAGCGCCGCTTCCTCCAGCGCCGCCCCGCGGCGCCGTTCCGCCGCTTCCCGACGTGGTGCCGCCGTCGCCTGCGGTGGGGTTGCCCGACCCCGCGGTGGCGCCGCCCGCCGCGCTGCCGCCCGACCCGCTCGTCGCTCCACCGCTGCTCGTTCCCGACCCGGAGGTTCCCGATGATCCGGAGCTTCCCGAGGTGCCCGCGCCCGCGGTACCGCCCGGCCCGCGGTTTTCGAAGCCTTTCGACGATTCGCTGCACGCGGTAGCGAGCGCGACCGTCATTGCGCCGGCGAAAATTCCGCCGACCGTGCGAGGGCTCGAGGTGGTCATCCTCGTGTTTGTCCCCCGACGCCGGCCGAGCCAGGCACACCACCCTCCCCGCCCGCTCCCGAAGGCGCATCGACGCATTGGTCCAAAGCGCCGCAGATCTTTCCGAGCGGGCAGTCGTCGTCGTCGTGGCAGTGGTCCGGCGCGCGCTCGGGTACCTTGCGCACGCAGACGTCGTTTTGACAAACGTAGCCCGGCGCGCAGTCGCCGCCGTCGCCTTCCTCCAAGCACGACGTGGGATACACGGGGCACCCCGCGACGGCGGCGGGCAGCAAGACCGACAGCACTAGGGCGAGCGGGCGCAGCATCACGGAGCGTCCGTAACGACGCCGAGGAAAGGCTAGCAGCCGAGGTATCCGGGTCCAACACGCCGCGAAATGGCACGGATCGCCCGCGCTCCGTGCGGGCCGGTGCCTCGTGCTAGCGTGGCCAATCCCTAACGGGCCTCCGAGCGCCCGCCGATCTCGCGACCCCGATGGACGTTCGCTGTAGCCGCTGTGGCACCGACTACGAGTTCGACGACACCCTGATCTCGGAACGGGGAACGACCGTCAAGTGTACGAATTGCTCGTACCAGTTCAAAATCTTCCCTCCGAAGTCGTCGCCCGCGGCGCCCGAGCGCTGGGTGGTTCGAACCGCCACGGGTAAGGAGCTCGTCTTCACGTCGCTGCGGGAGCTCCAGCGCGGCATCTCGGAAAAGAAGGTCGGACCGAACGACCTCTTGTCGCGCGGGCAACAATCGCCGCGTCCGCTCGGCTCGATCCCCGAGCTCGAGCCCTTCTTCGTGAGCGCGCAGAACGCGCCGAGCCGGGGACAGGGCGCGGCGGCGCGCACCCTCCACGGCGTGGCGCCGCCGCCGACCGGCTCGCCTCGTCCCGAGAAAGACGATCGCCCGACCAATCGCGGCATCGGACGTCAGGGCGCGACGCGCGGGGCGACGCCCATCGCCAAGATCGAGACGACGACGGTGAAAATCGATCCGTCTCCGCTCTCGGCGACGCTGCCGATGTCGAATCCCGTGCCGCCCTCCGGTTACTCGCAGCGCGCCGCGGAACCGATGATCCTCGGCGCCGTCGCACCGACCGAACCGGAGCCCGCGCGCCCGCCGCCGAAGCCACGCGCGGAACCGTCGCCGGCGCCGCCGGCCGGCGCCGCGGCTCGGACGGACGAGCCGAAGCCGGGCGCGGCCGCAAAAGCCGAACCCGCCGCTGGTTCGGCCGGCACGACGATGCCGCTCGGCTCGCGCGCTCCGAATTCGTTCGACACGACGATGCCCGCGGCGACGCCACCCACCGTCGTCGAAACGAACCCGCCGCCGCCCGGGCCCGCGGCAAGACCCGCAGACCTCGCGACCTCGCCGTCCTCGGCGGTTACGGAACCGCTCGCTCCACGCCGCGCTGCCCCGACCGCGGCCGAACCGCGCGCGGCCATGCAAAGCCAACCCGGCGCGTTCGACGTGACGCTGCCCGTCGCGTCCCAACCGCGCGCGGCATCGCGCCCGCAACCGAGTAGCCCGCTCCAACCGACTCCGCCCCCGCCCATCTCGACGCGCGAGCGCCTGCCCTCGTACGACGAGACACCGTCGCCCGACGGAGAGCCCGGACGGCGGGCTCGCACGCGATGGATCGTCGGCCTCGTATTTCTCGCCGTCGCGGGACTGCTCGGGCTCACGGTGGGCCGGCAGTACGCCGCGCGCCTCACCTCGAAGGCCACTCCGGAGGGAAGCGCCCGCGACGAACGCGCCAGCCGCTTCCTCAGCGAAGGCACGAGGCTCGCGGACCTCGCCGACTACGAGGCCGCTCAGGAGAGCCTCGCCAAAGCTCACGCGCTCGCCGATCGCGATCCCGCCGTCCTCGCCGCGCTCGCGCGGCTCGAAACCTTGCGGGCCGATCAGTCGTGGCTACGGCTCCGCCTGCTCGATCCCACCTCGGAGGCGCTCGTGCAAGCGACGCACCGGGAGCTCGGGCGGCGTGTCGGCAAGGCGCGCCAGGCCGTCGACGCAGCCTTCGCCGTCGCCCCGGAGGATTCGACCGTTACGCGAGCGCGCGTCGACGCGCTCCGGCTTGCCGGCGAAGAGAAGCGCGCCCGCGAATGGATCGCACCCGTCGCGGCGAACGCGAGCGACCCGCAGAACGCCTACGTGCTCGCGGCGCTCGATCTCGCCGAAGCGGCACCCGCGTGGGCGCCGGTCATCGATCGGCTGCGCATTGCGTCCGTCTCCGAGCGCGAAGGCGCACGGGCCCGAGCGGCGCTCGTGTACGCGCTCGTGCGCGCCGGGCGCGTCGCGGAAGCGGAGACCGAGCTTGCCAAAATCGCCGCGGCCGAACGGCCGCACCCCTTGCTCGACGAGCTCACGGGCTTCGTCAATCGCTTCAAGGCGCCCGCGGACGCCGGATTGGACGCGGCCGCCGAGAAAGACGCCGGCGCCGTCGCCCTCGACCCGAAGCAGCTCCCCGCGCTCGACACGTCGCCCGCGCCTCCGAGCGACGAGAAACCCGTGGAAAAACTCGCGACCGGCGACTTCCGCACGCGTCTGACGCAAGCCGCGAAAGCCTCGTCCGGCGGCGACCTCGAGCGCGCTCGCACGCTCTATCAGAGCGTTCTGGACGAGCAACCGGGCAACACCGAAGCCTTGTCCGGCATCGCGGACGTGGCACGCAAGCGCGGCGACACGGCCACGGCGCAAAAGATGTACGCGAAGGTGCTCGAGGCAAATCCAAGCTACCTTCCCGCGCTCATGGCGAGCGCCGATGCGAAGTGGGATTCGGGAGACCGTCGCGGAGCCATCGCGCTCTACCGGCGCATCGTGGAACAAGCGGGAACATCGACCGACTACGGGCAGCGCGCCCAGGCTCGCATCGCTCAAGGCGAGGGAGAGCCGACCACGGCGAGCTCGGGCGCGCCCGACGCCGCCGCGAAGCCGGCCGACGCGGGCGCGGGGACGGCGCCGTGAGAGGGCGCCGAGCCGTGCTCGTCGTCGGGGCGCTCGCCGCCGCGTTCGCCGGCTGTGAGACGCGGCCGCGCACGCACACGCAAGGTTCGGGCGAAACGTCGACGGCGCCGGGGTTCGGCGAAAATCGCGTGCTCGAGATCGATCTCACGAGCGGTGCACCCGAAGCCATCTCGGGCGGCCTTTTCCGACTTCCCGCCACGCGCACGTACACCGGGCTCGTGCGCGCCCTCGAGCGAAGTCTCGACGAAACGACGTCGGCGGGAGTGTTCGTGCGCATGGGCGGACAGAACGTCGACCTCGCGCAAGCCCAAGAACTCGGCTCCGTGCTTGCGACGTTCGCGAAGAAGAAGGTGCCCGTCGTGTGTCACGCCGACGGCCTCTCCAACGCGACCGCGGCGCTGTTCCTGCGCGGCTGCACACGCCGCTGGCTGAGCCCCGCGGGCGAGGCGGAGACCGTCGGCATCGCTGCCCAGGTCGTCTACCTGAAGGGCATCCTCGACCGCCTCAAGATTCAGGTCGATTTTCTGCACGTCGGAAAGTTCAAGAGCGGTCCGGAGCCGCTCACGCACGACGGCCCGAGCCCGGAGGCGCGCGAGTCGCTCGAGACGACGCTCGCTTCGCTCCGCGACGGGTGGCTCGCGCTCGCCCCCGCGGGGAAGACGCGCGACGCGCTCGAGCACGGTCCGTACAGCCCCGAAGAAGCCAAGGCGAACGGGCTCGTCGACGCTCTCGGCTTCGAGCTCGAGGCGCTCGCCGACGCCAAGAAGCTCGCCAAGGCGGAGGCGACGCAAGCCGTGTTCGGTCCGAAGTCGGGGACGCCGAGCGGCTCCGATTTCACGGAGATCGTCCGCATCATCGCCGGAGGCGACGACGGCGTGGGCGATCGACCGCACATCGCCGTCGTACCGATGCAGGGCGGCATCTCGACGGAGGCCGGCGGCCCCTTCGAGAGCGGCGGCATCTCGTCGCGCGCCATGGTGAAGACGATCCGAAGGCTCGCCAAAGACGCCGCCGTCAAAGCCGTGGTCGTGCGCATCGATTCACCCGGCGGCTCGCCGCTCGCGAGCGATCTCATCTGGCACGAGCTCATGGAGCTCCGTAAGGCGAAACCCGTCGTCGCGTCGGTCGGCAGCATGGCGGCGAGCGGCGGCTACTACATTGCGTGCGCCGCGCAGCGCATCTTCGCCGAGCCGTCGAGCATCGTCGGCTCGATCGGCGTATTCGGCGGCAAGGTCGTGTTCGGCCCCGCCCTCGGCGAGCTCGGCGTCAACAGCGTCACCTTTCCCGCAAGCCGCGCGGAAGGCGCCGCGGAGCGCGCCGCGTATCTCTCCCCGCTCATCGCGTGGGACGAACCGACGCGGGAGCGCGTCCGAGCGCTCATGCAGAGCATCTACGACCTTTTCATCCAGCGCGTCGCGCTCGGTCGAAAGATGGCCGAGGACAAGGTACGCGTGAGCGCCGAGGGCCGCATCTGGAGCGGCCCGCAGGGCCTCGAACGCGGTCTCGTCGACGAAATCGGCGGGCTACAACAAGCGCTCGCCGCCGCGCGCAAGCTCGCCGGGCTCTCGCCGAACACCCCGGCGACGGTCGAAGGCGCCGCCGAGGGCCTGCTCGACCTCCTGTCGCTCGACGCAGAAGCCGACGAAGCGCGCGTTGCCCAGGCCATTGCACGCCTCGAAGCCCGCCGCCTGCTCGCTCTCGACGCCCTGCCTGCCGAGCTCCGGCCCTTCGCGGCTTCGCTCGGACCGCTGCTCGCGGGCGAAACCGTCGTCGCCGCCCTCCCCTTCGCGCTCACCGTCCGCTGATTCCGCCGGCGTTCGGCAGCGGTTTTTCCGAGGAGGCAGGCGCGGTGCCGTGGGCGCCTTCGGCATGGGAGGCCGTGTCGTGCGAGGGGACGATGGGTAAGAGCAATCCGCGCAACCCCCGCTCGAACGCGGCCCGCAGGAAGAGCGCGGCGAGCACGAGGAACGCGAGACGCGGACGAACCTCGGGAAACAGCGGCCCGAGGGGAGCGAAGAAGTCGCGCCCGAGCGCGACGGCGGCGCCGAGCGCCACGACCACAGCCACGACCGCGGCGGCGAAGCGTGCGGCGGCTCGCGATGGGGCGCGGCGTGCGATGGCGGCGAGATCGACCGCGCCGGGAGCGGAAGCGAGCACCGCGAACACGAGCGCCACCTCGAAGCTTGCGCCCGAGCGCTCGAGCGTCACCGCGACGAGCACCGCGGCGAGCGGAGGCACGCGCACGGGCAACGCGACGAGCACGACGAGCGCGAAGGCGAGCGGAAGCGAGAGACTCTCGAGCGGGCGTCCTTCGAGACGAGAACCGAGCAGCGTCGCGAGCACGAACGCCCCGGCGACCCAGGGCAGGGCGTCGGTGAGACCGTCGTCCAGGTGGATGAACCAGGGCGGCTTTCGCGACGGCTCCGGAGCGGCGAGCTCCACGCCGTTCGGCGTCGCCGCCTGCACGACGAGCGCGACGACGAGCGCGAACAGCACGTAGAGAGCGCTCCAGCCGACACCGCCGAGAAGCAGCGCGACCACGAACCCGTCGACCCCGAGGCTCGGCCCGAACGCTGCGGCGAGCGGACGACGAAACGGTACGCGGTCGACACGCGCGACGAGCAAGGCGACCACGAGCGCGGCGATCACCGCGAACGAGAGCTGTCCGAGCACGTTCGCGCCGACGATCGCGAAGGCGTCCGGATGGTGGTGTTCGGCGGAGTGCTCGCCACCGAGCAGGCTCGTCGCCACGCCCGCGACCGCGGCGAGCGCGTCCACCACGCGAGCCCCGGGCGTCGCCGGCAAGTCGCGGTCGAGATCGTGCGTCACGACGTGCGCGAGCAGGCCCGCGACGAGCGCCGCGATCCACGCCGCCGAACGCTCGACGAGCGCTTCCGGCACGACGCTCGAGAGCACGACGCCGAGCACGCTCGCCGCCGCAAGACCGGATGCGGCACGCAGCGCCCCGCCCGAGCCCGCGGCGTGCTGGAAAGCGAACGCGACGACCGCGACGAGCGGGACCGTATGCGCGGCGAGCGCGAGCATCACGTCGGCGTGGCTCGCGACACCGCCGGGCAGCGCCGCGTACGCTCCGAGTCCGAGCCCGTCGCCGACGTGATGCACGAGGAGCCCGACATAGCCCGCGACGAGCCCGCCGTGGACGGCGCCCTCGGCGTCGTGGCTCGGGCTGAAAACGCCGCGCGCGAGCCGGGCCCACGCGGGGACGACGCTCGTCGCGAGGAACAGACCGAGCGCAATCACGCCGAGCTCGGACAGCGCTTCGGGCAAGAGATGCAAGAAGATGACGGTGAGCACGGCGGCGAGCGCGAACGTGCGCAACGGGCCGGCGAGCCGCGCGCGTCCGACCGGAGCCAGGCCGAGACCGAGCCCGAGGGCGACGGCAACGACGGCGATGGCGCAGGCGAGCAGCACGGGCCCGGGTTCTAGCGGAAGTCGCGCGTAAAATCCCTAGATTCCGAGCCGTTGGAGCGTCTCCGAACCGAGCACGCCGTCCCCATCGACCCGGGCGCGCACCCGCTCGAGGTCGTCGAGCGCGGCGCGATGCATGGTTCGAAGCACGGCTTCGGCGACGTGATGCTGCTTGTTGAGCTGCACCACGACCGGCAGTCCACCCTCGTGGGCTCGCTCGGACAGCTCCCGGCACAACGCGACCGCGAGCTCACGCTCGCTCGGGGTACGCACGGCGACGTTCGCCGTCACGACGTGCGCGTCGCCGCCGACGCAGCGGCTCGGCTCGAGCGGCGTCGTGGGAGCGGGCAGCGGCAGCGCGTCCAAGAGCTCGAGGGCGTCGGCGACGGGCTCGTACTCCGGTCGAGCGAACACTTCTGCGGCGAGCGCCACGAATGCAGCGAGCGCACTCGACGCGACGACCCAAGCTTGGTGAACGAGCCCGAATCCGTCACCGAGACCGAAGAGCTCGAAGTGCACGGGCTTCCGCCGTTCGACGCGCGCGGCGCACTCGTCGTAGCTCGTCTGAAAGAACGTCCAGCGATAGTAGGGCGCCCGGAAGCTCCGACCCGGCCGGAGCAGCTGCGCCGCGAGCGAGCGCGCGATGCCGGGGTAGCGGTGGGAGAATGCCTGGACGAAGAGGTTCGACTCCGCGCTCTCGCGAAAGAGCGGCAGCGTCGAGCGGCGTGGCTCGACGCGCCCGCCGAGCCGCCTTCCGAGCACGACACACGCGCCCCGCCCCGGCACGCCCAGGAACACCAGACCGAGCCCTTCGGACCAACGACGGAACCCGTCGCGGCGCTCGTCGGCGACGCGCGCGAGGTAGCTCCGAACGGCGGGCGCCGGATCGCCGACGGAGCGCTCGAGCACCTCGACGACCACTTCGGCGCGCGGCGACACGGGCCGGAGCTCGAGCTCGAGCTCGGTGACGAGGCCGAGCGACCCCAGGGCGCCGGGAACCGAGCGATAGAGCTCGCGCTCGAGCTCGCCATCGGCGTCGGAGCGACACTCGTGAACGCGTCCGCTCGGGTCCACGAGGCGAAACGAGCGGACGTGCTTCGCGAAGAGCCCGCCGTGCGTCGACGAGGCCCGCGCGTGCGCGTTCACGGCGAGCGCGCCGCCGAGCGAAATCGCCTCGGCGGTCGGCGCGGAGAACGGCATGAACTCGGCGCCCGTCGCCTGCACGGCGCGGCAGAGCTCGCCGAAGCTCGTTCCGGCGAGAGCGCGGACGCGAAGCATGGCGCCGTCTTCACTCGGGCTCGTTCCGAGCACCTCGACGCGACCTCGCAGGCGCTTGCTGCTCACGACGGCGTTCGGTCCGGCGCCGCTTTGCGGCAAGAAGTGCGCTTCGAGCGAGCGCTCGGCGCCCGCGAGGGTGATTCCGCCCCGCCGCTCGCCCACGAGCTCGCGCGCTCGCGCGAAGGCGAGCGCCGCCGACGCCTCGGACGCCGGCAACAGCACGACGTCCGCGCGCCGTCCCGCCGCCCCGCCGCGAGGAGCGAGGGCAACGGCGCGACGAAGCTCGAGCTCAGCGGGCATCCGTGCGGCGTGCCCGGGGAAACGTCTCGAGGTAGCGAGCGAAGCGCTCCGCGACCGCGCCGTCTTCGAGTCCGAAATCCGCGTTGGCGTAGCGGTGCGGGCCGTGCTTGTGCTGGCGGTTGTCGTCCAAGAACGCGCGCATCCTCGCCGCGTACTCGGCGTCGACGTCGAGCCCGAAGCGGCGCCGCACCCCCGCGACGGCGGCGATCGGATCGCGCACGAGATCGTCGTAGAACACGTCGTGAATCGCTTCCTCCCCGGCCGCCGCCCGCGCGTCGAGCAGGCGATCCATGCCCGTCGCGAGGAGCTCGAAATTCGCCCTGCCGAGCCGCGCGAGATCGAGCTCGTCCGTCACGACGCCATGCAGCGTCGCGAACAAAGAGTTCATGCTGGCGAGAGCCGAGCGCGGATCGCGGTGGAGCTGAACCAGGCACGCCTCGGGCACCGCCGCGCGCAGCGCGGCGACGTGCGCCGTGTGAATGGGCGCTTTCAACGTCAAGCGCCGCTCGGGCGTCTCGGCCTGGAAGAGCGAGAGGTAGTCGCGGTACGCGCGGTACGGCGCACGTTGGTCCTGAGCCAGGTACCAATCGAGGTAACCGTAGAGCGGCGCCGCGATCCAGAACGTCGCGCTCACGAGCGTGCTGTCGAACAGGAAAATGCACTCTTCCGGATCCTCGGGACCCGAGGCGTGCTTCGCGTCGAGGCCGCGCGCGAGCCACTTGAACGAGCGCTGCTGCCCCCTCGCCCAACGAGCCCGATCGTCGCCGGGCTCGGCGATGGGCCGTCGTAGCTCGAAGTAGCGCAGCGAGCGCGCCTCGGGCGCGAGCGCGAGCAGCCGGTGGAGCAACGTCGTACCGCTGCGGGGCAGCCCGATCACGACG
>DASUTR010000716.1:0-6144 GCA_036374535.1 Polyangiaceae bacterium | reverse complement strand
GAGGGGTGCGCGGAAAGAAAATCGCGCGCCGCCTGCTTTCCGAGCTCCACTTCACCATGGGTCAGCGCGACTTCGATGCGCAGCACGGCGGCCTCCTCGGCGAGCGCTCCGGAAGCGAACTGCTCGCGGTGACGACCGAGGGCGGCTCGCGCCTCGTCGGCACGGCCTCGTGCGAGCGCTCCGCGCGCTCGTTCGAGCAGGCCGAGCTCCTCGCCGAGTGAGTCTCGCGCAGGGGGACTGGCCGGCGGCGCCGAGGACGAGGGCGTTTCCGCGGTGAGCGGAGCTTTCGCGTGGACGTGACGGGGCGCCGTCGGGCCAGCCGCCGAGCTTGCAGCCCCCGCGGCGGCCGGCATCACGCGAGGTACGGGCTTCACGCTCGTGCTCCACGTAGGCGCGGTTGCCACGGCCGCGGTCAGCGTTCCACCGAGCGCTCCGATGCCGAGCCATTTCGCGAGCGTGAGCGCCGTAAACGTCGAGCTGCCGCCGGCGCTAGCAGCCGACGCGCCGGCCGCGCTCGCAGCGCTCAGGCTGGCGGCCTGCGCCGCTGCGGGAGCGACCGCGACGGCGCCCGCGACACCGAGCGCCGACAGCGCTCGCGCGACGGCACCGTTCGGAGGTTCGTCGTCGCGTCCACGGGCGATGAGCAGCCGCTCTTCCGCCGTCCCTGCGTCGTGCAGCCTGAGCGGATCGTTCATGGTCGTTGGCCCTTTCCCGTCGCCACGCCCCTTCGGCTTTCGACGGCTTCGGAAAACCACACACGTGCACGCGCGAGACGCGACGCCGCCGTGCCGCGGGGGATCTCGAGCACGGCGGCAATCTCCGTGAGCGTGAGCTCCTCGATTTCGAAGAGCACGAAGACGCCGCGCACGTCACCGGGCATCGAGTCGAGCAGCTCGTCGAGCACGCGCCGCGCGCGGCGAGCTTCCGTGAGCTCGTCGGGCGCGGCGAAGGCGCCCTCGACCTCGTCGATGTGCGCGAGGAGCTCGAGAGGCTTTCGCCGCGATAGGCGCCGAGCGTCGGCCGCGACGCGCACGGCGGTAGAAACGACGAATGCGCGTTCGCTGCCGGCCTCGATGGTGGAGAGTCGCCGGGCCACGACGATGAACACCTGTTGCACGGCGTCCTCGGCGTCGGCGGAAACGACGCCCAGACGGCGGATGAGCCGCCAAGCCAGCCGGTAGTGGCCGTTTACGACCCCCCGCAGACGCTCTTCGTCCGTGGCTCTGCTCACCGATTCGTCCGTGGCCCGGCTCCCGAGGCCCATCGTCACTCCATGGCCGAGAACGCGTCGTCGGATCACTCGAGCCGCAGCGCTACCCCGGCCCCGAGCGCCAGCGCCACCGGCGGGGGCCGAAAAACCAGGGCATCCGGGTCGTGGAGCTCGTATCGGTAGCGCGTGACGGGTACCAAAAGCCCGGCTTCGGCGACCAGAGCCAGATGCCGCAACGGCGAGGTGCCGAACCGGCCGAGTGCCCCGGGTGCGACCCAAACGCGAGTCTCTCGACCCTCCGGCTGGACGCCGTAACTTTCGGCATCGAGGGCGCCCACATCGAGCGTGGCGCAGCCCTCGATTCGAACGGGCGCGCCCGTCAGGCGGGGCCCGAGGCAACCCTCCGCGCGCCCGGCCGTGTAGGTGAACACGGCGCCGCGCTCCGCGTCCACGGGCACCTCGTTCTCGAGACTTCTCGCGAATGAAGCGCGCACCGATGTCTCGAGACGGCGTAGCGGAAAGCGCGCGGCGAAGAAGAGGCGACCGACGGGCGCGAGGTACGGCGCGATGGCCGTCGTCCCTTCGACGAGCACACCGAGCTCGACCTCGAGCGCGCCGCTCGCGCCGTGCCCGGCTTCCGGCGGTGCTTCGGCACAGTCCGCCTTCGGAGCCTCCACAGATGCTTCCGCGCCTGCGACGGACAATGGCGACACCAGGGCCGAGCTCGCGGCCGGCGGTGGCGTTGGCAAAGCAGCGGGCGCGTCCGCCGGGACTTGCAGCGCCGTGTCCGGATCGATCGTCATGGCCGCGATGAAAGCGACGCTATCGAACAGGTCGTCACACGACGCACCCTCGACGACGCGCGTCGCGCGCGTGCCGTCGGCGCGTGTGACGAACAGGTGCGCGCTCATGCCCTCCGCTCCCTGCTCGACTTCGACGTCGAAGCGGTCGTGTGGATCGACGACGGACGCGGGCAAGAGGCGCCGCTCGACGCGGTCGACCAGCTCGCTTTCGGCGGGACAGCTCGGATCGCTTGCTCGCAGCGTGACCGCCGGCCTTGCTCGCTCGGCACCGGCGACGCGGGCGATCGACGTTAGCGCCAAGGCAGCGCCGAGGACGACTCGGCGCCGGGGAAACCGCATGACGGCGCCGCTCAGCGCGCGCGCTTTTCGTCCCCGTTGCGGGGGCCGCCACCGGGCAGCGGAGGGGGCACGGAACGGCGGGCGCTGCCGGGAGGCGGCGGAGCGGCGGCGGGAGAGCGACCCTGCTCGTAGCGGCGGCGCTCCTCGAAGAGCACCACCTTGATGAGCGAGTCGGCGTCGGCGTCGCGGATCACCGGATCGTTCACGTCGATGCTCGGATCGAGCAGTTCGATGAGAGCGAGCAGCGCGGTCGTGAGGTGCGACTCGTTCGGGAACGAATCACGAATGCACATCTCGCGCGCTTCGTCCGTCGATGCGGTGAGGAGGTCCGCGTACATCGACTCGATCGAGAGCAGCATCGGAGTCGAGAGATCCTCGTTGCGCGGCGGCAGGCGGCCGAGCGCGTTCAAGCGCTCGATGACCTTGCGCCGTGCTTCTTCTTCGGCGGCGGGTCGAAGGCTTCCGGGGCCGACCTCTTCGAGCTCGTCCTCGCTGACGGTCTCGACGTTCGCAGGGGCCTCGTCTTCCTTCTTGGGGGGAGCTGCCGCTTTCTTTTCTTCCTTCTTCTTGCTCTCGGCTTTCTTGTCGTCCTTCGGTTTGTCGGCCGACGGCTTCGAGGTCTCCGCGTCGTGGTGTTCGTCTTCGGGCCACGCCTCGTCACCCGCACCTCCGGCGACGAACCCGGACGGCTGCGCGACCTTCGCGACGAGCACGCGCTTGTAGACGTGATCGAGCGGTACGTAGCCGATGAGATCTTTCAGCGCGACGACATCGAGCAAACCCTGCTCCGTGAGCGGGTTTTTCTTGCGCCCCGCTTCGAGCGCAAACTTCACGACGCGCTGGAGCTCCTTGAGCGGAAGGCGCGTGGAAATGGTCTCGAACGTGATGCCGTCGGCGATGTCGCCGAGCGAAAGCAGCGATTCGCCGAGCGCAGCCTCGAGGAAAAACACCATGCGCTGCACGGCGCGTTCGCCGGCGACGGGCGAATCCGAAGCCCAGAAATGATCCTCGGTGACGAACGCCCAGAGCTTCGCGCGATCGAGGATGCGCACGCGGTCGTCGGGCGGCACGAGCTCCACGACATCGGCGGGCGACGTGATCCCTTCGTCGAGCGCGATGCGCAAATCTTCCGCCGCAGAGCTCGTGGACTTCTTCTTGGCGATACGTTCGTGAACCCCGGCGGCCTTTACGAGCACGTTGGCACGAAGATCGGGAGCCTTCTCGAGTCCCTGCATCAGGTCCGCCGGTTTGAAGTGGCGGAGAAAATCGTCGGGGGTGCGCCAGCCGTCCTGAAGGGCGCTCACGATGACCTGCGACAGATAACGTTCAGCGCCGGTCTTGAGCTCGCTCTTGAAGTTCGATGCCATGTGGGAGTTCGGGGACTCTACGCTGCTTCTCTCGATGGGAGAAGCGCCGTATGCTGCAACCCGCCACTTGCGATGAGCTCCGACGGTCCTGCACATCCGTCCACCCTGGGTCCGGTGGCGCTCGCCAGCATCCAGGTGGATCTGACGACGCGTCTCGGCGCACCCTTGCAAGTCACGCCGACCGGCTTTCGAGGGCTGGACATGCTCCTCCATGGCGGACTCCGCGCCGGCACGGTGCTCGCCATCGCCGGCGCGCCGGGAAGCGGCCGCACCTCGCTCGCGCTCATGGTGGCGTACATGGCGGCGCGTACGCAGGCCGGCGTCGAGTTCGTCGGGCGCGGGGTCGACGACACCGAGGTCGTTGCCCGCCTTGCCGCGCGGGCACTCCGTAGGACGTACCCGGAGTCGGAGGTCACGTACACCGACATCTGGTCGGGCAACGCGTACGCGAACGACGCCGTTCGTCGCGCCGTGGGCGAGGCTGTCGACACGGTGCTGCAGAAGGTCGGCAACCACCTTCACATCACACGCCTCGGCCCGGGCGATTCGCTGGAGACATTCGCCCCACGAAGCGCTCAGCTGTGGGCGCGCCACGACCGCGTCGTGCTCGCCCTCGACGATCTCGAGGGTCTCACGGCGGGCGTCGGCATCGCGCCGCTCGACGCCCGCCTCACGAGCGCTGCCTACGAGCTCAAATCGATCGCAGAGCACGGCTCGGCCGTCGTCTTCACGGTGCTCTCGCGGAACCTCGACCTCGTGACGCCCGCCTGTACTGCGGTGATCGAGCTCCGGCCGCTCTCCTCCGGCCCGGGCCCCATCGATCTCGAGCTCGTCGTTACCAAGAACCGTCTCGGGCCAACCGGCAGGGTGCCCGTACGCGTTTTGTTCGGAGCGTGTGAGTTCACCGATCCGTAACGCTAAATCGTCACAGTAACGCCTTCCAGAGATTGTTTCTGAACATTTCTGGATGCGTTTCGCTGAGCGTCAAGTTTTGTTTCTCTTCATAAAATCAGCGACTTACGTCGTTTGTGCTTGGTGCGCAGCTGTAGTCTGATGTATGAGCGGACCGTGACAGGATTGTCGCGGTTCACCCCTAACGCGTTGCGTAGAGAAAATCGCGATAAATCATCACTTCTTTACGTACTTACCTGCACTTACGTCGATTTCTGCGAAGTTGGCCGTCTTAACGGCACCAACCTTGCAAGTGCGACGCCGGGCCACGGGGCCCACCATGGTTAACCTAGGTTTCGGAAGGATTTAACATATGAACAAGCTGACAAGTCTGTTGGCGATGGTCGCGCTCAGCGCGAGCATCACGGCAGTCGGTTGCGGCGGTGACGACGACGACGACGGGGGCGACTCCGGCGGCGGCAAGGGCGGCACATCGACCGGTGGCTCCACCACCGGCGGCAACTCGGGTAGCTCTACGGGTGGTTCGACCACCGGTGGTTCCAACACGGGTGGCTCCACCACCGGCGGCAGCTCGACGGGCGGCACCGGTCCGGGCGGCGCTGGTGGCGAGGGCGGCCTCGCTGGTGGCGTTGGCGGCGAAGGCGGCGGCTGAGCCGACCGTCTCCCGAGCGAGCTCTCCCGAGCCCGCTCGCAAACGTCGGAAAAGGCGTGACTTCGGTCGCGCCTTTTCTCTTTTGTAAAGCACGGGCAATACTCGAGCCATGCGCGTTCTTGCGGTCGGCCTCGCCCTCGCGGGTTGCGCGGCGTCGCTGCCCGTCGTGCCTCCCGAACGTATCGATCGCGCGAGCGTGATGCCTTTCGGCTACGAGGCTGTCGACAAGCTCGTCGCCAGCTGCCGTTCGCTCGATCCGGTTCCGGCGATGAACGCAGAGCCGCTCGAGAACTTCGACTGCAATCGAGCGCGGCTCGAGCGGGTCCTCTCCGAGCTCGCGTCCGATGCGGGTGCGGAGATGCTCGTCGGAACGCGCTGCGGGCGCGACGGTAGCGTGCTTCGCTGCACGGCGACGGCAGCGCGCCCGGAGTCGACCGACACGCGCGCCCGAGCGCGCCGCGAGCTCGGTGACCCCGATCCGGGCCCCGTACCCGGCCCCGCGGCGGTCGAACGTTGGGACGAGCCGCGCGCGAGCGCTGCCGAGGACATCGAAATCGATTTCGAGCTCGCGGGCGCTTACGCGAGGCGTGCCCCGCGGCGACCCTCGGACGTACACGAGCCGGCGGCGTTGCCGGTTTCGCACCGGGAGATCGGCACGCTCACGGCGCGTTGCGAAGCCGACGAATGCTCGCCGGTCGAGCTCCGCCAGGCGCTTCGGATTGCGGCCGGCTCGCTCGGCGTGAGCGACCTCGTCGCGGTCCGCTGCTTCGAGCGACACGCGCTCCGCGAGTGCGTCGCGGGCGCTGCGCAAACGGAGCTCGACGAGTAGCTAACTCGAGCGCTTACGCGCCACGGTCACGA
>DASUTR010000715.1:0-4424 GCA_036374535.1 Polyangiaceae bacterium | reverse complement strand
GCAACACCGCGAGCTCCCCGACGACGCGCGCGGTCTCTTCCGCATCGAGGCTTCCCGTAAGGCGCACGTCGAGAAGCTTCGTGAGCTCCTTCACGCGACCGCCGCTCCGGAGCGCCTCTTCGAGCCGGCTCGCTTCACGGGGATTCTCGAGCGCCGACTCGAACGCCGATTCGATGAACTCGTCGGCCCGTCCCGTGTCGCCACGCCGCGCAGCGATGTCGGCGAGCGCCACGAGAGCGTCGGTTCGCCCGGGACCCGAGTCGTCCTTGCCCGCCGTCAGAAGGAGCGCGCGGTACATGCGCTCGGCGCGGTCGAGCTCGCCTTGCCGGAAGGCAACGTTCGCTAAAAGCTGAGTGATTCCGGGGTGTGTCGGGTCGATCTTTGATGCAATTTCGAGCTCGACGAGGGCGTCCGCCTCGTGGTCGCCGGCGAGCAAGACGCGGGCGAGCTCGTAGTGCACCTGCGCGCGATCCTTCGGCCGGCGCGCGCCGTAGCGCTGGATCTGGTCGCGCAGGACCGCGGCGGCCCCATCGTGACGCGCGCAGGCGTGGAGCGAGAGCGCGAGGTCGACGCGAAGCTTGGCGTCCTCCGGATCGAGCTCCGAAGCGAGCTCGAGCAGCGGCACGGCCGCGGCCGGATCCTTGCGCTGCCCGACGTGAATGGCCGCCGCCTCGCGCAGGTACCCGAGCTTTTCGGAAGCGTCGGTCGTGCGGTGCGCTTCCTCGCCGAGGAGCTCGGCGAGCGCCGTGAAGTCGCGCGCCTCGCGGTAGAGCTCGCCGAGGCGCTTGCGCAAGGCGCTCGCGTCGAGCGAGAGCGGTACGGCGCGTTCGAGCGAGTCGCGGGCGCGTTGCTTCTGGCCTCCCGCCGCGTACACGTCGGCGAGCCGGAGCGCCCGTGCCGCCAGCGTCTCGGCGCTCGAGAGCTCGCACAGCCGCTCGAGCACTTCGGCGCAGCGCTTGCCGTCGCCCGCCGCGTCGTAGAGGCGGGCGAGCGCTTCGAGCGACTCTTCGCTGTCGAGCTGGGCGCCGTTCCGATAGGCGGAGAGCGCCCGGTCGAGGTCCTTGAGCTCGACCTCGGCAATCTTCGCGGCGCGCGTCCAGAGCTCCGCCGCTCCCGTACGATCCTCCGCCTTCGCCCGTGCGACGGCTTGCGTCTCCCAGAGCTCGGTGAGCTCGGCGTGCCGGCTTCGCTCCTCGAGCAGCGCCGCCAAGCGCGCGACGACGGAGCTTCCGACCTCGTCCGCGGGGTCGTCGGCGAGGAGCGCCTGGAAGAGGTCGATGGCGCGATCGCCGTCCGAGAGCTGGTCCGAGCAGAGCACCGCGGCCCCGCGCCGGAGCTCGCGCTTGCGCGGCACGGGAAACGGCAGCTCGCTCGCCTTGAGCAGGCGGTCGACGACCTCCTTGGCGCGATCGGCTTCGAGCAGGCGCTGCGCGAGCTCGGCGATCGCCCAATCCGCCGTCTTTTCGGGGAACTCCCCGCCCCCCGCCGTCCACGCGTCCACGGCCAGCGAGACGAGCCGCTCGAGCACGCGGATTTCGAGCGCCGGATCGCCTTTGCGGGCGCCGCCGACGCGCACGGCCGACGACCAGTCCGCCGCCGCTGCATACGAATCGAGCGCGTCGAGCGGCGCATCGAGGCGCTGCTCTTGCACCTCGCCGAGCGCGCGGCGGAGCGCCGCCTTGCGTCCGGCGTCCTTTTCCCGTGCGACCTCCTCGGACAGAAGCAGCGTGAGGTCCGGGTAAAGACCGCTCGCGGCGAAGAGCTCCGAGAGCGCTTCGAAGCTCTCGATGTCGGCGCCGTGCACGCTCTGCACGCGGCGCCACGCCTCGATGGCGCCCGGCAGGTCTTGCTGCTTCTCGGCACGCGTTCGGGCGATTTTCACGCGGTCGGCGCGCGCCTCGCCGGCGTCCTTGGCGAGCGCGGCGCGCGATTCGAGCGCCGTGACGAGCTCGTCCCACCGCTCCGCGGTCGCGAGCGCGCGGCACAACCCATCGAGCGCTTCGATATCTTCGTCGTCGAGGGCGAGACGGGCGCGGTAGTCGCGCACGGCGCGCGTGGCGTCGCCGAGCGACGAGAGCGCTCGATCGGCCGCCTCGCCGAGCGCTTTGCGTCGCGCCGGGAGCTCCGGCTCGAGGGCGCCCAAGATCTCGAGCAGGCCGACGAGCTCGAGATCCGCGCGGGTTTCGCGCAGCATCTCGGAAAGGCGGCGGCCCGCCGAAAGCGCGGCCTCCGGGTGGTGCTCGCGGAGCGCCACGACCTCGCGCAGGAGGGCGGCGGCGCGCTCGCGCGACGAAAGCTCCTCGTCGCGTACGAACGCCGCCTCGAGCAGGACCTCGGCGCGCACCGCGGGGCTCTCGGCGCTCGCGGCCACGGCTTCGAGCGTATCGGCGCGGCGGTCGTGAGCGCGGAGCTTCTCGGCGAGCGCCCCGAAGCGCTTTCGGTGCTCGCTCTTCGGGTCGAGCGAGACGAGCTCTGCGAGCGTCTCGAAGGCGCCCTCGGCATCGCCGAGGGTGTCGAGGCGAAGCTCGACGACCTCGTTCAGGAGCGCCCCGCGGCGCTCGGCATCCGCCGCGCAGCCGATCTCGATTTCGAGCATGCGCACGACGTCCACCGTGCTCTTCTTGCCGCGGTAGTACTTCTCGAGGAGCTTCGCGGCGCCCTCGAGCACGCTCGTGCCCGCTTCGGAAGACTCCGTCGTCTGCGCTGCCGGCATCGGCAAGATGCGCTCGAGCAAGGCTGCGCCCGCCTCCCGAGCGTTCTTTTGCGCGAGCAGATCGCCCGCGAGCGCGAAGGCCGGCCCCGGCTCTTCGAGATCGAGCCAGAGCGCCGCGATGCGGCCCATGAGCTCGGGTTTCTCGGGCTTTTTGATGTTCTCGAGCCGACCGGTCAAAAGCTCGATGAGCGGTCGGGTACGCCCGTGACGCTCGTACAGGCGCTCGAGCGACGTTTCGACGCGAGCGTCGCCGGGCGAGGTCGCGTTCAGCTGCTCGAGGTAGCGAATGGCGCGCTCGGCGTCGCTCGCGAAATCTTTCGCCGCCATCGCGGCCTCGCGCAAAAGCTCGAGCTTCTGCGTCTTCTCGAGACCGGCCGCGAGACGCACGTCGTAGAGCGCGAAGAGCTCCTGCCAGCGAGCCCCGGAGTTGAAGGCGAGCTTGAGCCGATCGAACGCCCAGGTCGCCGACGGCGCGAGCACGAGCACCCGCTCGAGCACCCGCATCACCCCGTCCGGGTCGTCGAACCACTCCTCGAGGAACTCGACCATGCGCCGGCCGACGCTCTCGGCGAGCTCGGGCGACAGGTCGCGCGCGATGGCGCGCTCGAACGCCGCGGCCACGGTGGCGGGCTCGTTCAGGCGGCGCGCCATGGCGACGGCGACGTCCCAGAGCTCGTCTTCCTCCGGGGCGGCTTCGGCCCCCTGGAGCGCCAGTCGCAAGGCTTCGGCCGGTTTGTCCGATTTGGTCTTCAAGAGCTGCGTGAGCCAGCGCGTGCGCGCCTGGGCGAGCTCCGGCGCTTCGGCCGACACCGCGAGCAGCGCCTCGATGACCTCGGCGCCCTGCACGCGATTGTCCGAAGCCTGCGCGATGCGCTCGAGTAGCTCGGCGGCTCGCGCGCGGCACTCCGGCGCCTCGAGCGTCTGATGCACGATGCGGATCGCGTCGAGATCGCTCGGGTTCGCTTCGAGCACGGGCGCTACGGCCTCGAGCGCTTCGGCGGGACGCCCGAGCGGGTGGACGAGCAGCGCCGCAAGCTTCAGCGACGCCGTCATCTTGGCCTCGCCCTCGGCGCGCGCCTTCAGCGCGTCGAGCGCGGCGTAGGCGCGTTCGCTCCGCCCGAGCGCGAGCTCGAGCCGCGCTAGCTCCGAGAGCGCGTCGATGCGATCCGGCTCGAGCTCGACGATGCGCGCGTAGAGGTCGGCCGAGCGCGCCGCGTCACCGAGGCGCGTTTCCTCGATGACCGCCCACTCGGCGAGCACATCGGCGGGGTTCGCGGAGTGACGGACGCGCCACTCGTAGAGCCAGCGAAAATCGGCCGCGCGCGCCGGCGTCGGCTCGATCGAGCGCAGGAACGAGCCGAACTGCTCGGCGTCGCCCGACGCGTCCTCACCCGCCTGTTCGAGCAGCGAGCGGTAGAGCGCCACGGCTTCTTCGGCGCGCCCCGGCGAAGCGCCGAGCGCGCGCGCCTTCGCGAGCAAGAGATGGCGAGCGCGGCTCACGCCGACGCGCGCGACGGCGGCGTCGAGCAAGCGAACGAAGGCGTCGAGTCGCCCGGCCGCCGCGGCCCGCTCCTCGAGACCGAAGAGCAGCATCATCACGTCGCGCTCGCCCGCGAGCCCGACGAGGACGCCGAACACCTCCTCGAGGCGCGCCCAGTCCCCCGCCTGGGCGAGGAGCTCGACGAGACGCTCCGCCGCTTCGCGCGAGCCC
>DASUTR010000714.1:0-16817 GCA_036374535.1 Polyangiaceae bacterium | reverse complement strand
CGCGATGCGCGCGACGTCGGCGCGGATGCGTGCGTCGAGCTCGACATCGAGCGCGTCGGCGTGCGGTGCGATCGCGCGGTAGAGCGCGAGGCGCTCGCGTTCCGTACGCGACCACGCGCCGCCCTCGGCGCGGAAGCGCACCGTGGCGAGCACCGGCGCGACGGCGCGCGCCCGTTCGAGCACGCCGACGACGTGCGCAGGCTCGACGTTCTCGAAGAGATCCACGCGCGCCTCGAGCAGGGAAAGCCCGTTTTTTACGGCTGCGCGCAGCACGCGCTCGGGCGTTCGATCGGTAAAGGAGGCGATGACGTGCGGCACCATCGGCCGCAGCACGACGTCGCCAATACGCACGCGCTTCATGAACGGGCGTCTTAGCACCGCTCGCGCACGGCCCCGAATGCCTTCTCCGATCGACGACGATTCGGGTCAAGCCGCCGGCGCGTGGCAAATTGGGTCTCGCGCGGTAGTGTCACGTGGCTTATCCACGAAGGGAACGTCCGATGCCCTCCTCGTTTCGCAAGAAGACCGCCTATGTCGTGCGACCGCCGACGGCCGTGCTCAACCGCGGCTTCGACCCACGGCTTTCGGTGGGCTCGGCCCGTCCCGCGGTGTTTCGCTCGTCGACGTACGTGTTCTCGAGCCCGGAAGCCGCGGAGCGCGCGTTCTCGATCGCCCTCGGCCGCTCGCGCCCGGGCCCCGACGAAAGCGTCGATCTGATCTACTCGCGGCTCTCGCACCCGAACGCCGAAATCCTCGAGGATCAGATCGTACCGCTCGAGCGCGGCGCGGAGAGCGCCGCCGTCTTCAACTCGGGCATGGCGGCGATCTCGACGGTATTTCTCACGGCCTGCCCGCCCGGTTCGGCGTTCTTGTACACGACGCCGGCTTACGGCGGCACCCAGCACCTCATCCACCAGCTCCTCGAGCCGCTCGGCATGAAGGGCATCCCCGTGCTCGGCCACGCGACGCAGGGCATCGAACGGCTGATCGCGACGACGGCGAACCTGCGCGTCGTATTCATCGAGACGCCCGCGAACCCGACGCTGGTCATGTGCGACATCGCCGCCGCGGCGGCCGCCGTGAAGAAACTACCCGAGGGGCAGCGGCCGCTCGTGGTCGTGGACAACACGTTCCTCGGACCCGTTTTTCAGCACCCGCTCGAGCTCGGCGCCGACCTCTGCGTGTATTCGGGCACCAAATACCTCGCCGGTCACAGCGACATGCTGGCGGGCGTGGTCATCGGCAAGGATCCTGAGCTCGTCGCGACGCTCCGCGGCACGCGCGCGATCCTCGGCAATATCCTACAGCCCGACGAGTGCTGGATGCTGGACAGCCGCCTTCCCACCGTGGAGCTTCGCATGACGAAGCAGAGCAAGAGCGCGCAGCGCATCGTCGAAGCGCTGGCGAACCACCCGAAGATCGCGGCGCTACACTACCCGACGCTCTTCACCGACCCCGAGCAGGTGCGCATCCGCGACGCGCAATGCGATTTCCCGGGCGGTATCATCGCGTTCGAGCTCAAGGGAGGTAAAGTCGCCGCCTTCGACTTTCTGCGCAACCTCTCGATCGCGAAGAACGCCGTGAGCCTCGGCGGCGTCGAGACGCTCGCGTGTCACCCCGCGACCACGACGCACAGCGAAATGTCGAGAGAAGAGCTGCAAAAATACGGCATCAGCGACGCGCTCGTGCGCGTCTCCGTCGGCGTCGAGGACCGTCGCGACCTCATCAACGAATTCCGCGCCGCCCTGGACGCGTGCTAGCGCCGCCTACTCCGCGGCTTGTGACGTAACGCCTTCCGTGCGGCGCTCGGAGATCGCGGCGAGCGTGTGCGCGAGCATGCGGCACGCCGAGCTCGACTCGAGCGATTTCACGTGGCGCGCGATGTCGGCGAGCGCGACGATGCCGACGAGGCGCTCGTTTTCGACGAGCGGAACACGGCGCGTCTGCTTGTCGGCCATGAGACGCACGATGGTTTCGATCGAATCATCGGGCTTCGCGCTGTGCAGGTTCTTCGACATCGTGCTTCCGACGTCGAGCGACGAGATCGACTGGTCGCGGAAGTACGCGGCCATGCAAATGTCGCGATCGGTGACGACGCCCACGAGGTGGGCGTCGCCGTCGACCACGGGCACCATGCCGCAGTCGGTGTTCCACAGAATTTCTGCGGCGCGGCGAAGCGTGTCGGACGGCGAGCACGTCGCGGGGGATTCTTTCATCAGCGTGCGCACGGGCTGCGCGAATTCGCCCTTTCCATGAGCGTCGCGCAAAAGCTCTTTCACGGCGGCCGTGAGCTCCTTCACGCGATGAAGCGCGGTTTCCGCAGCGGGTGGCTTCGATTCGTTGTTCGACATGGCGATTCGGAACTAGCACGTTGAGCGTGCGGCCGCGGTGGAGAAAGTATCCACAGGCGCTTCCGAAGGCGTTACCGGCCGTGCCCGCCCACGTAGAAATCCCGCAGTCTCACCTCGACTTCCGGCGTAGCGGAAAGGCCACGCTCGAACGCTTCGGTGTCGCTACCGCGATAGTGAAAAGGAATCACGACTTTCGGTTTGAATGCTTTCACGCAGTCGACCGCCTCTTCGACCGGCATCGTGTAGGGCAGATTCATGCAGACGAAAGCGACGTCGATGTTTCGGAGCGCCTTCATCTCCGGCGTGCATTCCGTGTCGCCGGAAAAGTAGAGCGTCTTGTCGCCGAACGTGACGAGGTAGCCGTTGCCGCGGCCTTTGTCGTGAAAGAGCTTTCCCGGTTCGGGTCCGCGTTTCAGGTTGTACATGGGGACGGCGCGAACGGTGACCCCGAGAACCTCGAGTTTTTCACCGTTTTTCAACACCTTGGCGTCGGGCAGCTCCCTTTGGACCGCGGGTGGTGCGACGAGAACGGTGCCGTCCTGGCGGACCGCGGCGATGCCGTCCTTGTCGAAATGATCTTGGTGAATGTCGGTGATCAGCACCAAATCGGCCTTCGGCAGCCATCCTGCGGGAGCCTGGCTCCAGGGATCGAGCACGATGGTCTTGCCGCCGAAGCCGAGGGCGAGCGTCGCGTGGCGGATCGGCGTGATGGTGACCGAGCCCTTCGTCGTCGAAATGGTGTCCGTGACGGCGGGAGTCGCCGGAACGGGCGCGGGCGCCGTCGCCGTCGCCGTCGATTTCGGCTCAGGGTCGCGTGCCGGCGCCCGTTCAACGGTGGGAAGCGGCGGCGCTTTCCTGTCGCACCCGAATCCGAGCTCCGAAGCGAGCGCGAGCAGCGCGAGAATGTAGGTGTTTCTGCGCATGACGCAGAGCTTACGCCGGGCTTAACCAGCGCGTCTCGTGACCGTTTTCCATGCTGCACAATGCTACGGAATTCGGGCACGGAACGGTCATTCGCCGACGACGTCGCCGAGGCTACGGGTCTCGCGCCGATGTTTGCGAACGGTGTGCTCGACCGCTGCTGCAAGCGCGCCGGTGTCGAGCGCCATGCGATGAAGCCGACCGATCTAGCGGCTCTTCTGCCCCACCTCGAGTCGTCGTTGCTCGTTTACAAAACGGGCCGCGAGGTCCTCGCCGCGCTCGATCGTTTGAAGCGGCTCGCGTCGAAGCCCTTGGTGAAGAGTGCGCGTCACGAAGTGTCCGCCGTTCGCAGGCGCCCGGACTTCGTGATGGAGCAGGACCCTTTCGTCCCGTTGCGTCGCGCTTCGCGCTGAACGGCGCGTCACAGGGAGCCGATCCAGCGTTCGACGAGCTCGACGCCGGCGGCGTCCTGCGTCTCGGCGCCGAGCGGCGGCATCTGCGCCGGCGCTTCGAGCGCACGCATGCGGTGGACGAGCGCGCTTCGCTCGGGTTCGCCCGGCGCGACGCGCACCCGGTAGCCCGGCGCGCGAAACGAGACGAGGGCGCGCCCGAGCGCCGTGCGGTAGGCGCCGGTCTCCTCCGGGGTTTCGTCCCGACTCGAAAGACGTAGGTTCAGGTCGGTGTCGGGACGCGCGCTGCCGTTCGGGTTGTGGCAGTGGCCGCAATTGCCGTGAAGGTACCCGAGCGCCGCGCGCACGGGCGGGTCGCCCGGCGCGGAGCCGAAGTTCGCGAGCGGTGCGCCCGAGAGCTCGCTCGCGAGCTTCGGGGTTTGGACGGCGGAAACGCCGAGCACGCGGCCCGGTTCGCCACGGTGGCAGCTCGAGCAACGCGCGCTGCTCGGCACGTCGTGACTCGTGCCGCGCACGTTCGGAGCGCCGTCGCGCGCGAGGCGCGCGTCCGATTCGTCGTCGTTCCAGACGAACGCCGCCATGAAAACGTCCCCGGCGTCCGGCCCCGTGCGCGCGAGGACGCGGGTTTCCAGGCGCCGCCCCGCGCGCGAAAACTCCTTGAAGAGGAGCGTTCCCCGCGGGAAGCGCAAATGATCGGGATCGCTCGCGTCGATGCGCTCGCGGGGCGGAAGCCTCAGCCAGCGGCGCTTGTCGGCGCCGTCGGCGTAGAGCGGGTAGGCCGGCTCGAACGCGACCCAACCCGGCGCGACGCGCTTTGCCGCAATGTCGGCGTAGAGCCCGAGCTCGGAGAGCCGGAGCTCGGAGCCGTCGCGCTCTGCCCGCGCAATGGTAGCCAAGATGCGCGCATGATCCGACGACGCCGCGCTCGCTGCCGGCGCAACGTAGCGGCAGTCGTCGGGAATCGCGTGCTCGGCGGGCTCGAGCGACAAGAGATAGTGAGCGATGTCCGTCGCGTCGGCGTCCGTGAGCCCCCCGAACGAGCCGCCGGGCCCCGCCGGCATCGGTGGGCAGAGCTCTGCGCCGCCCTGGTTGCCGTCCTCGCCGTGCTTCACGGCGCGGACGAGCTTCTCGACGGTGTATGCGGCGATTCCCGTCGCGTGCGGCGTGAGATTCGACGAGTAGACGAGCTCGGGGTAACCGCTCGGAAGCCCGAGGCCGCGCCGCTCGAATTTCATGCCGCCTTGGAACGCCCGCTCGAGCGCGATGCCGCCCGCGCCGCGGGGCGTATGGCAGTTCATGCATGTACCGACGCTTCCCGCGAGATAGCGGCCGCGGAGCGCCGCGGCGCGCTCCGGGTAGTCGGGGCGCGGCGAAGGAATGGCCGCGTCGGGTACGCGCGGGGCGGGGCGCGGGGGCGCGAAGAACGGCGCCTGGCTCGGTCGCACCGTGTGATCGACGCCGGGAACGGTGCGCAAATAGACGACGATGGCGTCGGCGTCCGCATCGCTGAGATTGGCGAGAAACGGGTACGGCATGAACGGATGAAGCGCGCGGCCGTCGGGGCGCTCGCCCTTGAGGAACATGTCCTTGATCTCGCCGTCGCTGCGGTTCGCGAGCCCCGTCTCGTGGTTCGTGAGGTTCGCCGTCGCGAGGCAGCCCGTCTCCGGATCGCCGGGCGCCACGTCCACGAAACAGTCGAGGCCGGCGAGCCAATCCTCGGCGTCCGGCGCGCCGCTCTTACCGTGGGGCGAGTGACAATCGCCGCAGGCCGCGACGTGCGCGACGAGATAACGCCCGCGTGCGACCGGATCCTTCGGGACGTCGCGCGTCCGATCCTTGCCCGGCGCGACCTCGCCACGGTCGCGCGGCCCCGCCGAGCGCTCGCCACCTCCGCCGCTCCCGGCGCAGCCCGCTGCGAGGCCGAGCGCCGCCAACACCAAAAACAACCGCGCTGTCATGAAACCTCCGTGCGACGTCTTCCTAGCGGCTCGGGGGCTGCTGCATTAGTCCTCGGTTCGGAATAAGATTATTGTCGAAATGACAAGAATCGATCTGAACCGTGCGGCCGCCTTCGTGCGCGTGGTCGAGGGCGGGAGCTTCACGGCCGCGGGAAAGGCGCTCGCGGTGCCGACCTCGTCCGTCAGTCGCGCGGTCGCGCGCCTCGAAGAGGAGCTCGGCGTGCGGCTGCTTCATCGCACGACCCGCAAGTTGAGCCTGACGGACAGCGGCCAGCTGTTCTTCCGGCGCATGCACGCCGCGGTGGGCGAAGCGGACGAAGCGGTGCGCGCGGTCGGCGGCTTGTCGAGCGAGCCGCGCGGCCTCGTGCGGATGACCGCGCCCAACGCGCGCACGCGGCGCTTTCCGCAGATCATCGCGATGATCGTGCGGCGCCATCCCGGTCTCGTCATCGAGCTTCAGCTCACGAACCGCGTCGTCGATCTCGTGGGCGAAGGTATCGATCTCGCCATTCGCGCCGGGCTCTTGGCGGACTCGACGCTCGTCGCTCGAAAGGTTGCCGAGAGCTCCCTCGGCTTGTTCGCCTCGCCGGCGTACCTGAAGCAGAACGGCAAACCGCGTCTCCCTCGCGAGCTCGCGCGCCACGCATGCCTCGCCTACGGCGGCCCGCAGGGAAAGCTGCCGTGGCGCTTGCGCGGACCGACGGGCGAGAAGACCGTGACGGTTTCGGGTCCTCTCGTCTGCGACGACATGACGTTTCTGCAGGAAGCGGCGATCGCCGGCGCCGGTATCGCGATGCTGCCGAGCGAAATTTGCGTCGATTCCGTCGAAGCGAAGGAGCTCGTGCGCGTCCTGCCTCGCTACGGCGTCGGCGGCAGCGGCTCGGGCCTCTATCTCGTATGGCCGTCGCAGAAGCTCGTGCCCGCGCGCGTCGTCAGGGTGCGCGAGCTTTTGATCGAGGAGCTCTGCCGCGGCGGGCTGCGGGGGGTCTGACCCGAAGCAAGGGCGTGATGCCGCCGCGGGTGCCGATCCTCAGCGTTTTCCGCCCCAGCGCACGCCGAAGCCGATCGCTGCTTCGACGGGCCATGCGCCTTCGGGCGGATCCCCGTCGCCGAGCTCCACGCGCACGCCCGGCAGGAGCGCCGAGGCGGACGCCGACGCGCAGGCGAAGATGGCGCCGCTCCGCGGGTACTCGACGAACGCCGCGAGTGAGAGGACCGCGCCGGTCGTCACGTCGATCGTCCCGACGCGCGGCGCGTCGGCTTCGCCGGTCGCCCACGTCACGGCGGGTCCTGCGAGCGCCGCCGCGGAAAGCGCGACGTCGCCGGCCGCGCCGCGCCAGCGCGGCCCCACGCGGAGCCAAGTCGTGCGCAGCGTCGCCGTCACGTCGTCGCTCGACACCTCGCGTCCCGTGGTCGGCACGAACGCGTCGATGACGATGTCGAGCGCGGGCACGACGCCGAGCGTCGCGCGTCCGACGAAGCCGGGCGCTACCGGAAAATCCGGGAGATTGAGCACGAGGGCGGTGCCGACGAGCGCGCTGTTCACGAGCGGCTCGGCTCGCGGAGCGGCAGGCGGCGCGGTCGCGTCGCGCGGTGGGGCGGCCGCGACCGCGTGCTCGGGATTCGCCGCGAGCGGCGGGAGCTTCGAGCGCAAGCCGTTCAACGCTTCGGCGGTGGCAAGCGCGAGCGCTTGAGGCTCGCCGTTCGGCGCGCTCACCGACGCCCGCTGCAGAAACGGCAGCGTCCCGAGGTAGCAGATCGACGCGATCACGGCGCCGCTCCCCGCAGGGTCGCTCGCGACTCGAATCCACACCGCCGCTCGCTGCTCGACGGCCACGACGCGCGGGCCGTTCGGATCGCACGGCGACGGTTCGCCCGCGCCGACGACGTCCACCGTATAGCCCTCGGCAGAGAGCTCGGACGTGATGCGCCGCGCGACCTCGAGCTGGTCGTCCGATTCGTAACGAACGGCGACGGTGACTTCCGCTCGAGCCGCCGATGGAGCGAGGAATACGGCGAGCCCGGTTGCGACGACGACGGTCGCAGGAAGCGAGCGGTTCCGAACGCCGATCATCGGTGGGACGGGGCTACTTCGCCTCGGCGAGGAGCGAGCGAGCAAGGCGCCGGTACGGACCGTCGGGAGCCTTTTCGAGATAGCGGCGAGCCATGGTCCGCGCGCGATCGCCGTCGCCGCGCGCCGAGTAGAGCTCCATCAGCCGTCCCACGGCTTCGTTCGCGTACTGCGTCCCTCCGCCGCGCGCGAGGTAGCCCTCGAACGCAACCACCGCCGCCGCGGTATCGCCCCGCAGCGCCTGCACGCGACCGAGCAGGAATTTGCCGTCGCGCGCTTCGGGGGCTCCCGGGAAGCGCCGCAACAGCGTGCGGAGGGCGCGCACCGCGAGCTCGGTATCGCCGCCGAGGCGCGCCGCGTCCGCAACGTCGGCGAGCGTTGCCGCCGAGAGCTCGTCCAAGCGCTGCGCGAGTCCGCTCGTGCGCAAAAGGGCGAGCGACTCCGCGTACTTTCCGGCGCGGTAGCGCGCTTGCCACTCGGTAAGAGCCGGTCCCGATGCGGCGCTCGAGGGCGGTTCGGCCGAGGTAGCCAGCGCGACCGCGCCGGCTTCGACCGGTACCGGGGCGAGCGCGGGAGGGGACGCGGGCGCAGCGCGCGCGACCTCCAGGTGGCCGGGGCGTCCTCGGAGGTGATTGCCGGCTTGGAGCTCGACGCTTGCCTTGCGCGACGGGACGCGGACGGAGACGACGCCTCGTTCGACCATCACTTCGAAGGTTTCGGCGGGTCCGTAGAGGACGCTGAAGCGGGTGCCGACGACGCGCACCTCGTTCTTCCCCGCGCTGATGGTCCACTGCCGGCGTTGCCCCGGCGTCACGTCGAAGCTCGCCTGGCCCTGGTGCAGGTCGAAGCGCACGGCGGACGCGTCGGTGAACAGGCGGCCGCGTCCCCCCGGAGCGAGCGCGATGCTGCTGCCGTCGTCGAAGCGATAGGGCTCGCGAAGCTCCTCGGCGACGAGCCAGCGTTCGGTTTCGCTCGTGGACGGCCTGACGGCGACCCATACGAGCGCGGCCGCGAGAACGAGCGCCGCGGAAAGGATCGGGACGAACCCGAGGTAGCCCGCGCGCCGGGGCGCTTCGCGCAGAACGTGGCGAAGACGAACGCGCTGCGCTTCCTGCCAAGCGTCGGGCGGCGCGCCGAGCTCTCGACGAAGAGCCGCGCCGAGCGGTTCGAGCTCATTCATGCGGCGTCTCCTCTTCCGCGACGACGCCGCCCTCGAGCCACTTCGACAGTGCCGGGTCCCGGCGAGCGAGCAGCGCGAACCGCTCGCGGCCGGCCTTGAGCCTTCGCCTCAGCGTGCGCTGCGAGCAGCCGCAGACACGGGCGATCTCGGCGTGGCTCGCGTTGCCGAAAAGCTCGAGCGTGAACGGCATTCGTTCGGCTACGGGCAGATGCTCCAAGAGCCGCTGCGCGCGGACCACGAGCTCGCGTCCGTCGAAATCCACGGGGCGCTCCGGTGGCTCGTACCCGGCGAGTGCTTCGAGCGAGAGCCAGCGGCGCAGCTTTCGCCGCCGGAAGAGGTTACAGATCGTGTTGAACGCGACGCGCGCGGCCCACGCCTCGAGCAGCGCTGGATCTCGGACCGAGCGAGCGCCCTTGACGATCGATACGAAGATGTCTTGTGCGATGTCGTCGCGTTCCGAGTCGGTCGCGAGGTAGAGCCACACCATGCGGTTCACGACCGGAGCGAGCCGCTCGTACACGAGCTCTGCGCGAGTGCCGTCGCTGGGAACGAGCACGAGCCGCGCCGAGTCGGCGTGGTGGGACGCCCGCGACGGCTCGGGAGACGGACGCACCCGGGACAACACGTTCACGATAGCAGACTCCGGAGGAGCCGACTCGGCGGGGCGCGCTCGCGCGTGCGATTGTTGGCCGGTTTCGGTTCGGCGCGGCATCTGACTAGGATCCGGCATGGGACGCAGGCACGGCCGCGGCGCTTTCGATTTCGGCGTGGCGCTCGCCGTCCCCTGCGCGGCCGCCGTGTGCGTCGCGCTCGCGTGCGCTCGAACGCTCGAGCCGAGCATCGTCGTCGGCGACGGCGACGCGGCGGGCGGCGACAGTGGTGATCCTCTCGCGACGTGCTCGCTCTTCGGCGCGGGAGCGAGCGAATACGTGATCTGTCCCGAGCCGCTCGATTTTTCCGCGGCCACTGCGGATTGTGCGCGTCGAGGCGCGGTGCTCGTCGGCATGGGGTCCGCCGAGGAGAACGAGCTCGTCGCGACGAGCGCCGTCGGCGTCGTGAGTGGCAACTTGTGGCTCGGCGGTAGCCGGGACGACGAGTACGTGTGGCGCTGGCCCGACGACACCGTGTTCTGGCGCGGCGGCCGCGACGGTGCGCCCGAGAACGCAGCCTTCGTGCTCTGGCAACCGGGCGAACCGAACGATTCGAGCACGGTGACCGCCGACCCCGAGCGCTGTCTCGCGCTCACCCTCGGCGGCAACGACTGGAACGATCGCGCCTGCTCGATCGGTCTGCCCTACGTCTGCGAACGGTCGGTCGTGGGCCCGTAGCGGTGCCGTGAACCCGTGCGACGGCCGAGCAGGCTTCTCGAGTCGCGTTTCAGGGCTTTTCGACACTCGTGCATAGAGACACTCGTAGCCCTCGGATCCGGCCACGAATCGGGCCGCGCGGCCCATTTCGTGCCTGTCGCGGCGTCTCGTGGTTGAAAAGGCGGGGCTCGAGTCACTACTAGGGTTCATGAACGCAGGCTCTCGGCGGCTCGCGGCCTTTTCGACCATGGCCGTTCTGGCCCTCGGCTGCTCCGGCTCGCAGGATTCCGGAAAGCCGGGGGGGACCGGCGGTTCGGCAGGTCCCTTCGGCGGATCCTCGCCCACCGGTGGCGCCATTTCCGCGGGAGCGGGCGGGGCGCCCGCAGGAGGCAGCGCGGCCGGAGGTCCCACCGGCGGAACCGGTGGAACGAGCGCCGGCAGCGGCGGTGCGGGAGAAGCCGGTTCCGGCGGCATGCCCGGCGGCGGTGGACCGATGGGCGGGGAGGGCGGCGGCGCGGGGTCCGCTGGAACGAACGCGGGCGGCAACGCCGGTACGAGTCTGGGTGGCGCCGGGGCGGGCGGCGCCGGGGCGGGCGGCAAGGGCGGTGCGGGCGGCGGCGCGGCTGGAACCGCCGGCGCGAGCGGCGCGTCCCATGCCGCGGACGCCGCCTTCTGCCGGCAGGAGCTCACGCGCGCGGCCCAGCACTACGCAGGGTTTCGCGGTGCGTACACGAACCCGGCGCAGATCCCGCGCTCGGCGCAGGGCGGCAACGTGCGCATCGTCGGCGCAAGCGATTGGACGAGTGGTTTTCCCGCCGGGACGATGTGGCTGCTCTACGAGCACACCCGAGCAGCCGCCGACCGCACGGCGGCGGAAACGTGGACGCAAGCGCTCGAGGGCCAGCGGCTGCGCACCGGTGACCACGACATCGGATTCATCATCAACAACACCTACGGAAACGGTCTCCGGCTGACCGACAACTCGGCCTATGCCGCCGTCATCACGCGCGCCGCGCAGTCGCTCGCGACGCGCTACAGCGCGACCGTGGGAGCGACGCGCTCGTGGGATTTCGGCAGCTGGTCGTACCCCGTCATCATCGACAACATGATGAACCTCGAGCTCCTGCTCAACGCGACGAAGCTCGGCGCGAGCATGCAATACCGCGAGATGGCCGTGACGCACGCGCTCACGACCGATCGGAACCACTTTCGCAGCGACTCGAGCTCGTACCACGTCGTCGACTACAACCCGTCGAGCGGCGCCGTCGTACGCAAGCAGACGAACCAGGGGCTCGCTGACGAATCGGCGTGGGCGCGTGGCCAGGCGTGGGGCCTCTACGGTTACACCATGATGTACCGCGAAACGCGCGATCAGCGCTTTCTCACGCGCGCCACCGCCATCGCCGATTTTTACACGGGACACGCGCGCATGCCGGCGGACGCCGTGCCGTACTTCGACTTCGACGCACCCGTGCGGAACGACGTGCCCGATCACCGCGATGCTTCGGCCGGCGCCATCGCCACGAGCGGCTTGTTCGAGCTCGCAGGGCTCGCGTCCGGAGCGGCGTCGGAGCGCTACCTCACGTTCGCGATCCGCGCCGTGCGGTCGCTTTCGTCGACGTCGTACCGCGCGGCGCTCGGGGCAAACTCGCACTTTCTCTTGATGCACTCCGTCGGCAACTACCCGATCAGCGACGAGGTCGACGTGGCGATGAACTACGCGGACTACTACTACGTGGAAGCGCTGCTCCGCTGCTCGAAGCTTCCATGACGAAAAGCCGTGCGTTCTCGCTTCGTCGCGCGTCGCGCGTGACTCCGCTCGCGGCGACCGCGTGGCTCCTCGCCGCCGCGTGCGGAAACGGCGCGTCGCCGGACGCCGATGTCGGAACGCGCGGCGGAACGGCGGGCGCCGGAACCGCGGGGAGCGCGCCGGGCGGCACGCCGGCGACGGGAGGGGCGACGTCCGCCGGCGGCACGGGCGGAACGGGCGGCGCCGACTCCGGCGGCACGACGATCGGCGGAAATGGCGCGGGCGGCGCCGGCGGCGCGAGCGCGGGTGCCGGCACGGCAGGCGCGGGGCAAAACGCGGGCGGCGCGTCGGGCATTGGCGGGAGCGCGGGGAACGACGCGGGTCGTGGGGGCATGGTCGGAGGCGATGCTGGCGTCGCCGGCGGCGGAATGGGCGGAAAAGGTGCGGCCGGCATGGGGGGCGCCGGCGGTTCTTCGGGTGGCGGCTTTCCCGAGAACCCGACGCCCGTCGTGCTGACCGACGATGCCGGCTACTGCTGGTTCGAAGATCCGCGCGCGCTCTTTCACGGCGAGCGATTGATCGTGGGCTCGGTCGCCTCGGGCTTTTCGTCCCCGGCGCGGCGCGGTGACATCGAGGCCGTCGTGTACGACGTTGCGACGAGCCGAGCGAGCGTGTTCGAGCTGCACAATCAGCTCGAGCTCGACGACCACGACTCGGCCGCGTTCCTCGCGCGTCCCGACGGCAAGCTGCTCGCCGTCTATGCCAAACACGACGGCGAAAATCGTTTCTACTACCGGGTGTCGAGCTCGGACACGCTGCTCGCGTGGGGCGCCGAACGTACGTTTACCCCGACGAGCGCGACACGCGTCACCTACGCCAACCTCTTCCTGCTCACGGCGGAGAACGACCGCATCTACGATTTTTACCGAGGCCTCGACGGCAGCTTCAAGCCCTCGTACGCCTACTCGGACGACGGCGGCGAGACGTGGCGGAGCGGCAACGTCGTCATCGACGTCCCCTCGACGCAGCGCCACCGTCCGTACGTGCGCTACGTCGGCAACGGCACCGACACGATTCACCTCGTGTACACGGAAGCGCACCCGCGCGATTTCGACAACAGCCTCTATCACGTCTACTACCGCGGCGGTTCGCTCTACCGCAGCAACGGGACGTCGATTCGCACGCTCGCTCAAGGTCTTTCGAGCCCCGACGAAGGGACGCGCATCTATCAAGGAAACCGCGACAACGTCGCGTGGTGCGCCGACGCGGCGATCGACGCCTCGGGACGGCCCGTGGCGGCGTATTCGGTGCAGGTCGGTTCCGGGGGGTTGCCCACGGGGCAGGGCGGCGACGACATTCGCTACCGCTACGCGCGCTGGGACGGTTCGGCTTGGCGCGACTACGCCCTCGCGTACGCGGGAAGTCGCCTCTACGCGGGTGAAGACGACTACAGCGGTCTCGTGGCCATCGACCCGGCCGACGTGAACACGGTGTTCATCTCCACGAACTCGAATCCTTCCACCGGCGCGCCACTGATGAGCGCCGCGGACGGCGCGCGCCATTACGAAATCTTCCGCGGAACGACGGCAAACGGCGGTCAGACGTGGCAGTGGACGCCCGTCACGCGCGACTCTCGCGTCGACAACCTGCGCCCCATCGTTCCGCGCCCGAGCCAGGCCGGCCGTCGCGCGTTGATTTGGCTGCGCGGTACGTATCGCTCGTACACCGACTACCAGCAGGAGCTCGTCGCCGTTTTCTGGAACCACTGAGCCGACGTGGCGACACCGCTTCAAGACCGAACGCCGGCAGTTCGCGCGGTGGCGATTCAGGGCCTCGAGCAGTAGGGGTCGCGCGCGCTACGGCGCCGAACGGATAGACCCGCGAGCGCGAGCAGCAAAAGCGCGCCACCGCGCGAGCCGCTTCTGCCGCCCACGACACGGCAACCGCACGGGGCATCGTCGCTAGGCTCGTCGCTCGAGGTGCCCGCCCAGTCGCCGCTCCCCGCGGTGCCCGCACCTGCACTTCCACCCGTGGACGCGCCACCCGTCGTCGGTCCGGTCCCACCCGACGAGGTTCCGGCGACGGGAGCGCTACCCGCGATGGGCGCACCGCCCGTCGCGCCCGAGCCGCCGGTCGTCGCTCCGCCCGTTGTGGTCGCACCGCCGGTCGAAACGCTGCCGCCCGTGGACGCGCCACCGAGCGGCGCCCCGGCAACGCCCGAGCCGCCGATGGCGCCCGAGCCGCCGGCACCACCCGCGCTCGTCCCGCCACCACCCATTCCCGCCGAGCCGCCCGCTCCTCCACCCGGTAGCCCGGATTCGTAGCAGCCGAGATCCGGCGCCGTTCCCGCAAAGGGCAAGGCGACGTTCGTGCCCTTGTCGAGAAAGCGGCTCGTCGCGCTGAGCTTCATGAAGTCGAGATTCGGCAAGCTGCCGTCGGCCTGGCGCGGGCCCATGACGCCGCTGTCGTTCACGCTCACGAAATCGCTGGCGGCGGGCGTGATGTCGAGGTTCCAGCTGTTGAACGTGTTGTCGACGCCGTAGCCGTCGATATACGTGTTGTCGTTCGGGAAGCCGATGTTGTTGCGCATACGGTGCGCGCGGGCGCCCGTGAGCGTGACCCCGTCCGTCCGGTTGCCCGCCGCGTCCCACGTGCTCGCAAGCAGGTTGTATTGAGTGCCGTTCTGGTACGACGTGTTGTTGTACCAGTCGTTGCCGCCGGACGAGTGGTTCGCGTAGAAGCCGTTCGCACGGTTGCCGGCGGCGAGGCAATTGCGAATCACGTGCCGGATCCCCGTCTTGCTGCTTCCCGCCTTGAAGCCGGTGCCGTTGCCGGAAGCGGGTCGACCCGTTCCGGAGTCGATGTAGCCGTTCGCGATCGCCCACGAGTTTTCGATGATGACGGGCACCTCCTGGCTGATGAGATCGTAGCCGTCGTCCGAGTTCCACCAGGCGCGGCAGCCGCGAATGATCGTGGGCGCGCCCGTCTCTTGATAGTGCACGCCGAAGCCGTCGGCGTTCTGGCCGGCGCCTTGTGACGACGTCGGATCGTAGTTGTCGTGGGCGTCCGAGTTCAGGATGAGGTTGCCTCCGGTACCGTCGCCGCCGTGAATGAAGAGACCGGTGCCGGCGATGTGGTGCAGGTCGAGCAGCTCGAAAATGTTGTTGCTGCCGGACGCGGAGATGGCGTTGTTCGAGCGCGTGTTCATCGGCACGTTTTTGATCTCGAGCCCCTTCAGGTGAACGAAGCTCCCGCTGACGGAAAATCCCGCGGTGTACCCGCTCGTCGAGATGGCGAGGCGCGCGAAGTCGAAGACCGGGCGCTCGCCGGGATAGGCCCAGTATTTGATGCGATTGTCATCCGATGTTCCGCTCTTCGTGAGCGCGATGCCTGCCCCCGAGTTGCGCGGCGTGACGATGGAGTAGGTGCCGCCGCGAAGCCACACCGTGTCGCCCGCTCCAGCCACGTCGTGTCCCTTCTGCAGGGTCGCGAACGGTGCGGTCATCGTGCCGGGGTTCGAGTCGGCACCGCTCGGGGCCACGTAGTATTCGGCGGCGAGGGCCGGCCAGGCGGCGAGCACGAAACCACATCCCGAAAGAGAGGTTCGGCAGCGGCGAAGGGAACGGTTCGAGAGCATGCGGAGTTTCCTCAGCTCTTCTAGACACGCGAGCTCCGCGCACAGGCCACGCAACGGCGCGCTGCTCGTCGCGTTGACCGTTCGCCTCGTGCGTGGCCGCTCTCCGAGCGCTCGCGTGTCTCTACGCAATCCCCGAATGGGAGCGCTTTTTTTCGCCATGCAGAAAAATTCTCGAGCTCTTCGAGCTTTCCACTGTCCCGTCGCGGGCACGATTCTCGTCCTCCTGGTCTCGAGCTGCGGCGAGACCCAAGGCGCCGGTCCGGGTTCGAGCTCCGCGCGCGGAGGGCGCGCCGGCTCGGGCGGCGCGAACACGTCGGGCGGCGCGAACACGTCGGGCGGCGCGAACACGAGCGGTGACGCCGGGTCCGCGGGGAACGGCGCCGTCACGGGCGGTGCTTCCGGTGACACCGGCAGCGGCGGAACGACGGCGGGCGCGTCGGGAAGCGGCATGACCGGCGGAGCCGGTGGAGCCGTGGCGGGTAGCGCGGGTAGCGCGGGTAGCGCCGCGTCCGCGGGGAGCAGCACCGGGGGAGCCGGTGGAAGCGGCGCTACGCGCGAATGCGGCGGTGGAGACCCGAGCGGTCGCATCATGGAGTGCCTCGACCGCGGCGTCGTCGCGCCCCGAAGCGGCAGCGGGAACTTCGTGAGCTGGCGCTTGTTCGGCACCGACCCCACCGACATCACCTTCCGGCTCTATCGGCAGAACGGCACCGCAGCGCCGGTCATGGTGTGCTCCCGAGCCGCGAACCAGGGCACGTCGTGCCTCGACGCGAGTCCCGGTTCCGGCGCCACGTACTTCGTCAGGCCCGTTACGGGCGGCGTGGAAGGCGCGCCGAGTCCGGCGGTCGCCGCGCTCGCGCAAGATTACATCCGCATCCCGCTTCAACCCGCGGCCTCCGGCGCGTTCGTGCACCTCGCGTGGGTCGGCGATCTCGACGGCGACGGCAGCTTCGACGTCGTCGTCGATCGCATCAGCTCCGGCGCTCCGCTCATCGAGGGCTATTCGTCCAAGACGGGGGCACGCTTGTTTCGTCTGAACACGGGTCCGCTCGGCGAGAACCAGGACAACATCGAAGGCGGCGCAAGCACCATCAGCAACGGGCACTGGGACGGCGTCACCGTGTTCGACTTCGACGCCGACGGCGACGCGGAGGTCGCGGTAAAAACCGCGAACGGCTTCGTGTTCGGCGACGGTGCCGCGCTGCGCCACACGAACGATCAGGATCAATTCG
>DASUTR010000713.1:0-2263 GCA_036374535.1 Polyangiaceae bacterium | reverse complement strand
CTCGAGCTCTGCCAAGCGGTGCGTCACGCATCGCTGGAAGTGACGGTGGCGTTGCTCGCCCTCCTCACGCAGTCGGACGACAAGCCTGCGAACGCGCTCCTCGCTGACGCGATCGCGAACGCCCACGTCCGAATCCAGAAGCTTCGGGACGTTGCAACGCACGCAAATTGGTCACTGGGCACGCAACTGGGCCGCGCGTTGACCGACACGGCTGAGGGTCACCGATGAAATCATCGAAACTATTGGGACTGTCCGCGAAGTCGGAGCTCGAGAGGGCCCCGGTGAGGCTCCAGGCGCTCACGGTGGCTGCCGTCGCGGTTCTGACGTTCCTCGCCTGCTCGGACAGCAATATGGAGAAACCGGAGGCGGTCGCCACGGCGCAGAGCGCGCTTTCGGGCGGCACGGATCCCGTCGTTCGCTACTCGTTCAATGAAACCTCGGGAACGTTCGCGAGCGATTCGTCGGGAAATGGTCACGCGGCGACCCTCGTCGGCGGCGCAACCTTCGTCGCAGGCCTCCGCGGCAACGCCGTTCGCATCGCGGGTGGCTCGCAGCGCGTCGATCTTCCGCCCGGCGTGGTTCAGCGCTGCGACGATCTCACCATCGCCGCCCGCGTCAATCTCGCGGCCAACTCAGCGAACTGGACGCGAATTTTCGACTTCGGCTCGAGCGGCACCTCCTACATGTTCCTCACGCCGCGAGCGGGCGCGGCAAACGTGCTTCGTTTCGCGATCACGAACAACGGCGGGGCGGGGGAGCAGCAGATTTCGCACACCCTCACGTTCCCCACGAACGCGTGGAAGCACGTCGCCGTCGTGCTCAACGGCAACACCGGCACGCTGTACGTCGACGGCGCTCAGGTCGCGCAGAATACGAATCTCACCCTCAATCCCTCGGCGCTCGGCGCAACCACGAACAACTGGCTCGGCGACTCCCAATTCGCCGCCGACCCCACGCTCAATGGCTCTCTCGACGACGTCGTCGTTTCCTGCCGTCCATACTCTGCCGCCGAAATCGGATGGCTAGCGAGCGGCAGCGACCCCGTCGCTCAGTACTCGTTCAACGAGACGAGCGGCACCACCGCGGCCGATTCGTCCGGCAACGCGCGAAACGCCACGCTCGCGAACGGAGCAAGCTTCGTCGCCGGCCTCCATGGAAACGCCGTGCAAATTGCGGGAGGTTCGCAAAGGGTGAACCTCCCGCCCGGCATCGTTCAGTCGTGCACCGACCTGACGATTGCGGCCCACGTGCGCCTCACCACGAACACCGCGAACTGGGCGCGCATCTTCGACATCGGCGCGAACGGCACGAGCTACATGATGCTCACCCCGCGCGCCGGCGCGTCGAACGTCCTGCGCTTCGCGATCACCACGGGCGGGACCGCCGCCGAACAGCGCCTGTCGCACACCTTCACGTTCCCCACGAACACATGGAAGCACGTCGCCGTCACGCTCAGCGGCAACACGGGGACCATGTACCTGGACGGTGTGCAGGTCGTCCAAAACACCGCGATGACGCTGAACCCGAACGCCCTCGGCGCAACCGTCAACAACTGGCTCGGTGACTCCCAATTCACCGCCGATCCGACGCTCAACGGCACCATTGATAACCTCTTCGTCTCCTGCCGCCCACTCTCCCCGCCGGAAATCGGCAATCTAGCCGGCGCCTGCAGCGGCGCCGCCAACTGCGACGACAATAACCCCTGCACCGCCGACACGTGCAGCAACGGCTTTTGCTCCCGCACGCGCGTCGCCGACAGCACCCCGTGCGCCAACGCGACCGTGTGCGACGGCGCCGAGACGTGCCAAAACGGCTGGTGCGCCGCCGGCGCGCCGCCCGTGGTCGACGACGGCAATGCGTGCACGACGGACGCTTGCGACCCGGTGCAGGGTGTCACGCATACGCCCGTCAACGGCTGCGGCAGCGGTGGCGCAGGCGGAGCCGGCGGCTCGTCCGGCGCGGGCGGCACCGGCGCAGCGAGTGGCACGGGTGGCACATCTGGCGGGGGCGTGACGTGCCCGAGCGGCACGACCGCCGTCGAAATGTTCATCGAGCTCCCGCCCGGCGCCGCTCGGAACACCATCGCGCTCGGGAGCTACGGCACCCCCCTCGACATTCACGATCGCGTGCGTGTGCTCGCCTCGCCAACGACGTTTGCCTCCGTCTCCTCGCTTGCAGCCGGTCCGAGCCCCACGCGCCTCGGCGTCGAATCCCACGTCCAGAACTTCTGGGCCGAACCAAGCCTCGAGCTCCGCGATCGCAG
>DASUTR010000712.1:0-7565 GCA_036374535.1 Polyangiaceae bacterium | reverse complement strand
GCAGGACCAAGAGGAGCACGGCGATCAGCAATGGAACGGAATAGAGACCGTGCCAATGCGCAGCCGTCACGGACACCAAGCCGACGACCGTCAAGAAGCCGACCGGCAAGAGCACATCGCTGCCCGCGACGAGCCACCTGGGTGCCAGCGGCCGCCGCGCTAATCGCCAGACGGCGAACGCCGCGACGGCGAACCCGAGGTTCGCGAGCTTCGCGGGGTGGAGGTGAAAGGCGAGGGCATCGGACGGCGCGACGAGCAGCGCGACGACGACGCCCACCACGTACAGTGCTCCGATGACGAACGTGAGCACGCGCGCGTAGTCGGAAACGCGCAGGGCATAGAATCGCTCGGTTTCGTCGTCGCTCGACGTACCGCCGGCGCGGAGCAGCGCGCGTTCGGCTTCGGGTCGGCTCGGCATGCCGCGAGCCGTCATACCTCATCCTCGCGTCAGCGTGAGACGGGAGCGGCTGAGATCCGCGTTTGCCGTGTTACCGCGTCCTGGAAGGAGGATGCGTATGAAGGCTCCGCCGTCCTGTCGGTTCGAAACGCCGATGCTGCCGCCGTGGGCTTCGACGATCTCCTGGCTGAGCGAAAGCCCCATACCGCCGCCCGACTCCTTCGTGGAGTAGAGCGGCAGAAGCGCGTTCTTCATGCCCTCGGTGCTGAAGCCGCGCCCTCGGTCGAGCACGTCGATTTCGGTCGATCCATCGGGAGTCGAGAGGATGCGGATCTCGACGTCCGAGATCGCGCTTCCGGCCTCACCGGCGTTCTTGATCAAGTTGATGAAAACCTGCTCGATCTGAACGGCGTCGAACCAGCCGTCGTGCTCGGGCGTCGCGGGCCAGACAACGTCGGGGTAGAGCGCCGAGAGCGTGCGCAAAAAGGCGGCGAAATCGACGGGCTTGGCGTGGGGCTTCGGCAAGCGCGCGAGCGCGACGTAGCCGTCGAGGAAGGTGCGGAGGTGGTTCGTGCGTTCCTCGATGGTCGAAAAGACACGTTCGAGCTTGGCGACGTGCTCGGGGTTCTTGGCGATGACCCGCGCCGAGTGGACGAGCGACGTGACGGGCGCGAGCGAGTTGTTCACCTCGTGGCTGATGACGCGCACGACGCGCTTCAGCACGTCGACCTCGCGCCGGCCGATCTCGCGCGTCATGTATTTGACCGAGAGCAGGGTGTGAAGCTCGTCGTCGAGCGTGAACGAACGGCGGGAGACGTGATACGTCTCGCGCCGGCCGTCGACATCCATGCTGAACAGGTGATCGCTCTCGCCGAGCAGCGCCTCGCGGAGCGGAACGGGAGCGTCGGCGACCAATCGGATGAAGTTTTGTCCTTCGGGCGCCTTGCCGTCGAAGAACAGGTTTCGCGCGACGGGATTGGCGTAGCGAATGACGCCTGAGTCGGAGAAGAACAGGACGGCGTCCGGCACGTGGTCCGCGACGAGGTGTACGAGCTCGCTGCCCGTTTGCCGCGCGGCGGCGGGCCACGTCGCGCGCGTCTCGGGCTCCTTCGCCGCCGAGCGCCGGTGGAGCGCGAGCGGCACGAGGGGCAGGAGCGCCGCTAGGCCCACGACGGCGACGGTCGGTGCCGTTCCGAGGTTCAGAAAGCCCGCGGCGGCCGCCCCGAGGGCGGCCGCGAACGGTGAGCCCCAGCCGAGCGGCGGCAGCGACTGGGCGGGCGACGGCACGGGATGGGTCATTGGGCGCCCGAGGATACGGTGATCGCGTTCGGCGAATCCACGCCTTCGAGCTCGGCGAGCTCGCGCTCGCGAAGCGCCGCGTCGCCCTGCTTGCCGAAGCGGCGCGAGATCCACGCCGATAGATCGTCGAACAGCGAGTACGCGACGGGCGTCGCGAGCAGCGTGAGCAGGAGCGAGAGCACCTGGCCCCCGACGATGACGCCCGAGGTCGCGTGGTTGAAGCCGGCGCCGACCCCGGTCGAGAACATCAGCGGAACCATGCCCGCCACGAAGGCGAGCGTCGTCATCAAGATCGGACGAAGGCGCTCGCGATTGGCCTCGATGATGGCCTGCGTCCGCTCCATGCCGCGCGCACGGAGCTGATTGGTGTAGTCGATCTGCAGGATCGCGTTCTTCTTGATCACGCCGAAGAGCACGAGCAAGCCGAGCATGGAGTAGATGTCGAGCGACTGCCGGAAGAGCACGAGCGAGACGAGCGCGAACGGCAGCGTCAGCGGCAGGGCGAGCAGGATCGTGATCGGGTGCAGCCACGATTCGAACTGGGCGGCCAGCACGAGGTACATGAACACGAACGAGAGGGCGAACGCCGTCAAAAACGCGACACCCGTGCGTTTCATCTCGCGAGACTGCCCCGACGGCGCCACGCGATACGCCGACGGCAGCTTCATCTCGCGCACGGCGCTTTCGATCGCCTCCATCACCGTGCCCTGGGCCACGTTCGGTGCGACGTTCGCGTAGAGTACGATCTGCCGGCGGCGGTTCGAGCGCTCGATGCTGCCGGGACCCGTATCCTTCTCTGCTCGCACGAGCTCGGAGAGCGGGACGGTGGTGCCGCCCGCCGCCGGCACGCCCAAGAGCGCCAGGCTTCCGAAATCGACGCGGCTCTCGAGCTCGCCGCGCACGTTGATGGGGTAGCTTTCGCCGTCTTCCTCGTAGCGCGACACCTCGGCGCCGCCCACGAAGAGGCGCAGCGTGTTCGAGATGTCCGACACTTTCACGCCGAGATCGGCCGCGCGCTCGCGGTGGATGTCGAGGTTCGTCTCGGGCTTTCCCGAAACGAGCGAGGTGTTTACGTCGACCGCGCCGGGGATTTTTCGCACGCGCGCCGTGAGCTCGGCCGCGTAGCGCTCGAGGTCGTCGAGGTCGGGGCCGCTGATTTCGTAGATGACGTTCGCTTCCTTGCCGCCGCCGGTGAACATGGGCACCTGCGACACGTCGATGACGAACGACTTCGGTTGCCGCGCGACGACCGTCTTGCGCACCGTTTCCATCACGTCGAATTGGGATGCTTCACGCTCCTCGGGCGGAGCGAGCTTCACGTACACGCGCGCGAGGTTCGGCGCGCGCTCGTTGTTGTCGCCGATCGTCAGCATGGTGCTTCGAACGCTGGGCACCGCGCGCACGTCGCGGGCGAGCCGCTCGGCGGCCACGACGGTCGCTTCGAGGCTGGTCCCTTCCGGCGTGCGCAGGTTGATCTCGAACTCGGCGTCGTCGCTCTTCGGCAAGAAGCCCTTGGGCACGGCCTCGAGCAGCGGAAGAGCGGTCGCGAGCGTGGCGAGAGAGACCGCGACCACGACCCAGCGCCGCTTCATTACCCAGGTAAGGAGTTTCGTGTACGCGCGCTCGATGGGGGTGTGCACGCGGTCGGTCAGGCGTTCGAGCAGCGGCTTTCGCTGCCCCGCGCCGGCGGCGTGCGGGCGTTTCGCGCTGAGCCAGCGCGACGAGAGCATCGGCGTGAGCGTGAAGCTCACGAGCATCGAGACGAGGATCGAAAAGGCCATCGTCATGCCGAAGCTCTTCAAGAACCTTCCGACGACGCCCGACATGAGCGCGACCGGCAAGAACACGGCGACGAGAGACAGCGTCGTCGCGAGCACGGCGAGCGCAATCTCCTTGGTCGCGAGGATGGACGCCTTCACGGGGCTCAGCCCCTTCTCCTCGATGGTGCGGTGAATGTTCTCGAGCACGACGATGGCGTCGTCGATCACGATGCCGACGGCGAGTGCGAGCGCCAGCATCGTGATGGTGTTCATCGTGAAGCCCTGGACCCACATCAGCGCGAACGTGCCGATGATCGAGACCGGAATCGCGACCGCGGCGATGACGGTGCTGCGCACGCTGCCGAGGAATACGAGCACCACGGCGCCCGCGAACAACGCGCCGAGCACGAGATGCTCGACGACCGCCGCGACGCTCGTGCGGATGATCGCGGTGTTGTCGCGAATGACCTCGAGCGAGTAGCCGCTCGGGAGCTCGGGCGTCATCTCGGCGATGCGCTCGCGCACCTGGTCGACGACCGCGACGCTGTTCGCGCCGGACTGCTTGCGGATCGAGAGCAACACGGCGGGCGTGCCGTCCCGCAGCGCCGCCGTTTCCGGCGATTCGACGCCGTCTTCGACGCTCGCGACGTCGCGCACGTGCACGGGCGCGCCCTTGCGTTCCGCGATCACGATCTCGCCGAGGGCGTCGGGCTTCGACACTCTGCCGCGGATTCGCAGCACTTCTTGTTCGGGACCCGCTTCGAGGCGACCGCCCGGAACCGTCTGGTTCGAGCTCGCGATGGCCTTCTCGACGTCGAGCGCCGTCACGTCGAGCGCGCGCAGGCGCGCGGGATCGAGCCGGACGTTGATCTGACGCTTGCTGCCGCCGAGCACCGAGACCTGGCCGACGCCCGCCGTGCTCTCGATCCTGCGGCGCACGAGCTTGTCCGCGATTTCGGTGACGCGGTCGATCGGCGCGTTGGAGCGCACGGCGACGTACACGATGGGCGTCGCCGCGGGGTCGATCTTGCGCACGACGGGCTCCTCGACGCGATCGGGAAGGTCCGCGCGCACCGTGGCGACCTGATCGCGAACCTCTTGCAGCGCCGCGTCGATGTCCTTCTCGAGCTCGAACGTCACGTACACCTGCGAGACGCCCTCGTTCGAAATCGAGCGGAGCTCGTCGATGCCGCTGATGGTGTTGACGGCCTCTTCGATCTTCATGCTGATGTCGGTTTCCACCTCCTTCGGCGCGGCGCCCGGCAGGCGCGTGATCACCGAAACCACGGGAAAATCGACGTCGGGGAAGCGATCGACGCCGAGGCGCGTCGCTCCGAACAGGCCGAAAACCACCACGAGTGCGACGAGCACGGTGGCGAAGATGGGACGACGAACGCTCACGTTGGAAAGCCAGTGCATGACCCTGCTCCGATGAAAAAAGAGAAATCCTCGAACGCCTACTGCACACGGACGCCGTCGCGAATTCCTTCGGCGGGTCCGATCACGACGACGTCGCCGGGAGCGACGCCCTTCTTCACGGCGACGCGATCGCCGCGGCGCTGACCCGTCGAGACGACGCGCTCCTCGACTCGCGAGTCCTTCACGACGAAGACGCGCTCGGCCGGCGCCCGACCGACCACCGCGGACGCGGGCAGCGACGGCAGGCGATCTTCGCCGACGGCGAGTCGCGCGACGGCGAACATGCCAGGACGCAGCGCGCCGCTCGCGTTGTCGATTTCGACCTCGACGAGCTGATCGCGGCTCTGAGTCCTGAGCTTCGGCGAAAGGCGTCCGATGACGCCGGAGAACTCGCGGCCCGGGTAAGCGGCTACCTCGAACGTCACGACGCCGCCCGCCTTGGCGGCGCCCGTGGCCGCCTCGGGGACGGCGAGCTCGACGCGGAGCGTGCTCGTCTCGACGACGGTCGCAATCGCCCGCCCGGGCGCGACGTACTCGCCCACTTCGATGCCGCGCTCGACGACGACGCCCGAGAAGGGCGCGCGAATCAAGGCGTCCGCGAGGTTCTTCTGCGCGATGCCCGCGCGCGCGTTGGCGGCGGCCAGGGTGTGCGAGGCGGCGCGGCAAGCCGCCGACGCGCGATCGTACTCGGCGCGGCTGATCGCGTTCTGTGCGAACAGGCGTTCCGAACGCTCGCACTCGAGCCTCTTGTTTTCGTCGTCGGCGCGGAGGCTCGCGGCCGCTGCCGCCGCCTCGGCGCTGCCGAGCGCCGCCGCCCGCGCGTCCAAGCGCGCGAGCGGGGCGCCGGCAGCGACGGCGTCACCACGTTCGATGAAGGTCGCGAGGACGCGTCCGGCGGCGTCGCTCGTGACGTCCGCTTCGCGGTTCGCGAGCAACGTCCCGGTGAGCACGACGGCGCGCGGTACGGGCCGCTCGTCGACGACGGCCGTCCGCACGGCGACCGGCGCGGCTTCGGGTAGGGCGGCGGCCTCTGCTTGGGACGAGCAGCCCGAGGTGAGTGCGAGGAGGCTCCCGGCGAGGAATGCGAGCACGCCCGCGCCGATTTCGATGCGATGTCGTGGAAGGGAGGGTGTCATGCCCCGCGCTCTGCACGAGTCGCGCCAAGCCAAATCGTCGGAAAAAACGTGGGCTCGTCCGCGCCGTCCGTCCGGTTTCGGACAGCCGTCCGCCGGTGGACTCGTCCGCTCGCCCCCCGCGACGGGCACGGAGCATGCGGGTGGCGCGGGCTTTTTCGCTCGAAACGCTCGCCGTTCGCCGTTCGCGCGCGTCGGACGCCGGTGTGGCACGGAGCGTGAATGGGCACGAAAAAAACGGAGAAGCACCGTGACCCATCTTTACAAGACATGTATGTTCGCTCTCTTCGCCGGCTTCGCCCTCACGACGACGTCCACGGCGTTCGCTCAGGAAACCGCGAGTGACGCGAGCTTTCGCGATCTCATCGCGGCCGAGCTCGGCTCGAACGGCGGCGGGCTCACCGCCGACGAAGTAGCGCGCCGAGCGCTGCGTACGAGTCCCTCGGTACGTGCGCGCGGCGAGGAACTCCTCGCCGCCGCCGCCGACGTCGACCGGGCCGTATCGGCGTACGTCCCGGAGGTGGTGCTCGGCGCGAGCTACACGCGCCTGAGCGATACGAGCGGCCCCGCTCTGGCGCTCCCGAACCTGCCGCCGCTCGACTTTCAGACGCCTCTCGACCAGTACGCTCTGACGGCCAGTCTGTCCGTGCCGGTGAGCGACTATTTCTTCCGGGTCCGCCCGAACCACGAGGGCGCCAAGCTCGGCGAAACGGCGGCGAACGAGCAACTCCGCGCCGAAAAGCAGACGGCGGCGGCCGACGCGCGACTCGCGTACTACGACTGGGTCCGGGCGCGACTGAACCTCGTCGTCGCTCGCCAGGCCCTCGCACAGGCCGAAGGCCACCTCGCGGACTCGCGCACGGGTCTCGCGGCCGGCACCCTGTCGCAGGCGGACGTGCTCCGCATCGAATCCGAAGTCGCGAGGAGCGAGCTCCTCGTCACGTCGTCGCAGAACCTCGCCGAGCTCACCGAAGAGCAGCTGAGAACGATCATGCACGACGACCCGCGCCGCGGCTACCGCATCGGCGAAGACGTGCGACAGCCCGCGCCCACGAAAAACACGTCGCGTCTCGAGGAGCTTTGGGCCGAGGCCCAGCGCTCGCGACCGGAGCTTCGCGCCCTCGACGCGCAACGCGGCGCGCTCGAATGGACGACCGCGGCGGACAAGGCTCAGTACGGACCCCGCCTCGATCTCGTGGGAGGCGCGGCCTACGCGAACCCGAACTCCCGGATCTTCCCGCCGGAAGATGCATTCCGCGGAAGCTGGGAAGCGGGCGCGCGCCTCACCTGGGTCATCTCCGACGTCCCCGGCACGGCGGCGACCGTGCGCGGCGGCGAGGCGCGTTCACGCGCGCTCGCCGCGGAACGTGCGGCGCTCGGCGATCGGATTCGACTAGAGGTCATGTCGGCGTTCCAGGAGCGCGCGGAGGCACGCGTCGCCGAGGGCACGACCATGCGGCGGCTGGTTTCGGCCGAGGAATCGTACCGGACGCGGCGGCTCTTGTTTCAGAACGGCCGCGCGACCACGGTCGAGCTGCTCGATGCCGAGACCGATCT
>DASUTR010000711.1:0-2595 GCA_036374535.1 Polyangiaceae bacterium | reverse complement strand
GGACGAGCGTCAAGACGGCCTTCAACGTCGCCCCGTCGCACCAACTCCGGAAGCCGACACCCATCGCTCGGGATCACGCGCTCAGAACTTCAACGTCGAAGGCGCAAGCTCGTACGAGTCTTGATAGTCCCACATCGCCGCCTTCACGACCTCGTGCGCGTGGTCGCGACCGTAGATGCCCGAAACGGTAATGTGGTTCTCGGTTCCCGGCATCAGCTTGTACGTCGCGAAGTAGTGCACCATTCGATCGATGATCGCCTGCGGCAGCACGCCGATGTCGTGGGTCCGGTCGTAGTAGGGATCGTTGTGGAGGACGCCCACGATCTTGTCGTCGGCTTCGCCGCGATCGACGATGCAGATCCCGCCGACGACGCGCGCCTCGAGCACGATCTCGTTGCGCGTGATGGGCCGCTCGCTGAGCACGACGATGTCGAGCGGATCGCCGTCGGCGCGATCGGTACCGGCCGCGGAAAGCGCCGCCACGCGTTGCGCGCAGTAGGTGCGCGGGATGAAGCCGTACAGCGTCGGCGGCTGCGCGGACCCGCGCTGCGGTCGATCGACCTTCAAGTACCCGGTCGATTTGTCGATCTCGTACTTCATCGTGTCGAACGGCGTGATCTCGATGTACGCGTTCACGATGCCCGGAGCCTGTTCGCCCGCGTCGAGGCCGTGCCAGGGGTGCGGGCGAAACCGATAGAACGGAGGCGGAGGGATGGTCATGGAACGGAGGCAGAATAGTCCATCGCGCAGGGGAGCGAGGGGTGTAGAGTCGCAGCCATGGACGCCCGCCTGGAGCGCCTTTTGGGTCTCGTCAAGCAGGAGCTCGGCGCGAACGACGCGCGGATCGAGCTCGGCGGTGAGCCGCCGAAGGACGCTCACCTCGTCGCCGCCCCGTTCGGAGACCCGTCATTGCGCGTCGTGGCCGTATTTTCAGCGCCCGTCGCCGAGCGTGAGGCCGCGGAGCGACGCCTGGCAGCCCTGGTTTCGGGCTTCCGGGACACGGCCGAGCAGAGCGCCGCGAGCCTGGCCGGTCTGTCGCTCCCGGAAAACTCGGCGCGAACTCGCCTGGACATCGAGCTCACCCACCTTGCAACGCGCGCGGGAGCCGTACGCGCGCTCGTCTTCGATCTCAGCTCGCCCGTGATCTGGGGCGCGTCGTTGCTCGACGGGGGCGACGCCGCCGGCGCGAATCGCGACCTCCACGCGTGGGTGAGCGAGCTTCGCTCCGATCGGGCGGAGGAGCTGCGTTCCGCGTACGGACACGTCGTGAGGCTCACGCTCGCCGACGGCGCCGAATGCCTCGCTCGCGCGTTCGCGGGCATCTACGTGCTGTCGCTCGCGTTCCGCGACGCCCTCTCCGAACCCGTCGCCGTCGGAGCGATGCTTCACGCGGCCGAAGCCGTGGAACGGCTCGTGCTCGCGCTCCCGCCCATCGACCCCGAGCCGGGCGGCAAGGTCATTCGGTTGCCCCGACGCGAAGGCGGCTGAGCTCAGCTGCCGGTGCGCGAAAGCTCGAGCACGCTCGGGAAGGGTGATTGGGCGCCGCTCTCCCAGAGGCGCAGCGTGTCGCCCTCGGCGCAGAACGCGAACGTGGTCGCGCCGGTGACGAGCTCGTTGCCCATCACCGTGTAGGTGCCACTCGTGTTCGTCGAGCTAAGGTCGATGGTCCCGCAATGGTTGATCTGCGCTTCGAGCTCTATCGAAGCGGAGCCCCCCTGAAATGAGACCGTACCGGACAGGACGCCGGAAGCCGTCTCTCGCCAATCGCAGTCGTAGTCCTCGTCCGACGGCTGCACGCAACCGCTCTCCACCCTCCACTCCCCGCTCGGGTCCCCACCGCACGGATCCCCGATCGAGCACATCGTCGAAAACTCGACGTTGCCCTCCTCCTCCGCCGGCGGATCGTCGTCGGAGCAGGCGAGACAGCCCACGAGCACAACGAGCGCGGCGAAGTAATGGGGACCCCGGGACGACGTCATACGGCGACGGTAACAGCCGGGCGGCTGGAAATGAACGGCGTTCGTGGAGGCGACGTTGTCCCGCGGAGAATCAGCCCATACACGTCCCCTCCGCACACCTGCCGGTCAGCCAGAGGCGGCGCGAGGGAATCGCCGTCGTCGCACTCCGAGCTCGCGGAAATTCCACGCCGTCAGCGCTTCGGGCGTGGTGATGTGCGGCGGAGCGGAGTCGAGCGGGCGCCCGGGCGCGCTCGGCTCGCCACGTAGCTCACGAGGACTTCGGCGAGCTCACGTGGCCGAGAGAGCGCCACGAGGTGCCCGCCGGGCACTTCGTCGATCGTGGCGCGGGGGCCGAGCCGCTCGCGCGCGACGCGCCGCTGGAACGCGCGCGGGAAGAGCCGGTCTTCTTTTCCGATGACGACGTGGATCGGCACGTCGGGCCAGCGCTCGAAGCGAGCGGGCTCACGGAGGGCGACGGCGGCTTCGTCGCGCTCGCGGGAGGTCAGCGTGCGGGCGAGGGGCCTCGGGACGTCGTGAAAAAAGTAGGTCACGAGGTCGAAGTCGACGGTGTAGCCGCCGCGGCGGGCGGCTGACTTGCGCGCCTTTTCGGAGCCCGTGTCGTCCCAAAAGTCGCCGG
>DASUTR010000710.1:0-3764 GCA_036374535.1 Polyangiaceae bacterium | reverse complement strand
CGCGCTTCGTCGTAGCACAGGGGAATATTGCGTACAGGGTGTAGCGTTCGCACGCCTCTTTCGATCACAAATCGCCTGCGGCAGCGGCCTACCCGGCGATCCTCGACGGCGCCGGTTGCCCCGGCTCGCCAGCGCGTCATCGATACGGCGTCTCTACTCGCCCTGCGTGGTCAGGAGCGTCACGCCTGCGGCGAGACTCACGGTCTTGCGTTTCGCTTCGGCGACGCGCGCGAGGTAGTCGACCCGCCGCATCTCGTACGCGCCGAGCGATTCGAGGTGATCCGTCGAAAACTGCACGTCGAAGAGCTCGATCCCCGCGGCGAACAGGCTCCGCACGGCGACGACGAGCGCTACCTTGGACGCGTCGGTTTCGCGGTGGAACATGCTTTCCGCGGCGAACAGTCCGCCGCGGTGCACGCCGTAGAGGCCGCCGGCGAGGCGCCCGTCGCGCCACACTTCGAAGCTGTGCGCATGGCCGCACCGGTGGAGCTCGACGTACGCGGCGAGCATGTCGGGGATGATCCACGTGCCGTCGTCGCGCTCGCGACCGCATTCGAGCATCACCTGCTCGAACGCGCGATCGAACGTCACTTCGAAGCCGCCGCGACGGAGCACGCGCGCGAGACTCCGCGAAACGTGCAGCCGCTCCGGGTCCATCACCGCGCGCGGATCCGGGCTCCACCACATGGGCGGCAGTCCCTCGTTGTACCAGGGGAAGATGCCCTGCTCGTAGGCGGCGAGCAGGCGTTCGGTCGAGAGATCGCCGCCGATCGCGACGAGCCCCTCGGCGTCCGCGCCGCTCGGATTCGGAAAGGTCGGGGGAGCGTTCCTTCCGAGGAGAGCGGGGCGAGCGCGTCGAGTCATGCGAGGCGAACTAGGTCGGGTCGGGGACTAACAAGCCTTGTGCGAGCCCGAGGGGAAGATCTTGCCCGGGTTCAAGAGCCCCTGCGGATCGAAGGTGCGCTTGATGTCCCGCTGCAGCGTGATGAGCTCGGCGGACTGCTCGAGCGGCAAGTAGGGCGCCTTGAGCACGCCGATGCCATGCTCGCCGCTCAGGGTGCCGCCGAGCGCGATGACCTCGCGAAAAAGCGCGTCGATCGCTCGCTCGACCGCGGGGAGCTCGCCCGCTTCGTTCCAGAGAAAATTCACGTGCAGGTTGCCGTCCCCGGCGTGTCCGTACGTCAAGTGCAGGACGCGTTCCCGCTCGCAAAACTCGCGGACGCGTTCGAGCAACGTCCCGATGCGCTGCCGCGGCACCACGACGTCTTCGCTGAGCTTGTTCTTGGCGAGACGGCGCACCGCGTGGCTCATCTCGCGGCGAGCGGCCCACAAGCGCTCGCGCTGCGCGGCGTCCTGCGCGACGAGCACGTCGAGCGCGGCCGACGCCGTGCACGCCTCGCCCACGCGCTCGGCTTGCGCGTCGATCCCGGATTCGTCGCCGTCGACCTCGATGAGCAGCATGGCGTTCGCGCGCGGATCGATGGCGTTGCCCGCGCGCCGCATGGCGTCGAGCGTGAGGCCGTCGAGGAGCTCGATGCAGCGCGGAACGATGCCGCTCGCGACCATGGTTTCGACGCTCGTCCCCGCGTGAGCGAGCTCGGAAAACAGAGCGAGCAGCGTCGTCACGCTCTGCGGCTTCGGCGTCAGCGCGAGCGTCACGTCGCCGAACACGGCGAGCGTGCCCTCGCTCCCGACGAAGAGCCCGGTCACGTCGTAGCCGGTCACGCCCTTCGACGTGCGCCGTCCCGCGACGATGCGCTGCCCGCCGATGAGAAACGCTTCGACGCCGAGGACCCAGTCGCGCGTGACCCCGTACTTGAATGCGCGCGGCCCGCCCGCGTTCTCCGCCACGTTGCCGCCGAGCGTGCACGTCGAGAGCGAATTCGGATCGGGTGGATAAAACCAGCCTTCGGCTTCGACGGCGGCGTGGAGCTCGCCGAGCACGACGCCCGGTCCGACGACGGCTAGCCCTTCTCGGCGATCGATCTCTTTGATGCTTTTCATCCCCACGGTCGAGAGCACGATGCCGCCCGCGACGGGTACGGCGCCGCCCGTTCGCCCCGTTCCGGCGGCGCGCGGCGTGATCGGTACCTCGGTTTCACGCGCGATCCGGAGCGCCGCGAGCACGTCCTCGGCCGTTTCGGCGAGCACCACGGCGTCCGGAACGACTCCCTCCGCCTCGGACTCGTCGCGCGCATAGATCTCGCAGGAATCGCGCGCCGTCATGACCTTCGACGGGCCGAGCGCCCGCTCGAGCAGGCGCTGCGCTTTCTCGCTCGCGAGCGGCGAGGGGCGCGGGACGTCGGCGCGATCGAAGAACATTCGGTAATCTTAGCGCCCGTGAGCCCGGAAGACAGCAAGAGCGCCGAGACCTGCGCGACGAAGCTCCTCGGGCGCGTCCGCGAGCTCGAAGAGCTCCGCCGGGCGCTCGCCGACGTGACCGCCGGGCGCGGGCGGCTGATCCTCTTCACGGGGGAACCGGGGATCGGCAAGACGAGCTTGGCGGACGCGGCGAGCGCCCTCTCCCACGAGCACGGGTTCTCCGTCCACTGGGGGCGCTCGTGGGAGGCGGGAGGCGCGCCGGCGTACTTTCCCTGGCTCGGCATTCTGAGCGGCATGGCCGCGAGCCTCGACGAAGAGACGCTCTCGCGCTCGCTCGGCGACGGCATTCGCGTGCTCGCCGAGCTCGTCCCGGAGCTCGGCGAGCGGCTCCCGCACAGCCAGCGAGGCGCCGAAGCGCCGCCCGAGGAGGCCCGGTTCCGCGTGTGGCGCGCCATCGTCGCGCTCGCGCGCGAGGCCTCGAAGCGAAGCCCGCACGGAATCACGGTCGTGCTCGACGATCTCCACGCCGCGGATCGTTCGTCGCTGCTCTTGTTGCACTTCTTGGCTCGCGAGCTCCGCGCGTTGCGCCTGCTCGTCATCGCGACCTACCGAGACGCCGAAGCCGAGCTCGACGGGGAAAGGGCGGAGCTCATCGCGCGAATCGCGCGTGAGGGGACTCGTCTCTCGCTGCCGCGCCTCGGCGCGAGCGAGATCTCCGACTTCATTCGCGAACGAGCGGGGGAGGTCGAGCCGAGCGTCGTCGCGCGAATTTCGGCCGACACGCAGGGCAATCCCTTGTTCGTGACCGAGATGGTGCGGCTGCTCGCCGAGCAAGGCCCCGAATCCATCGGGCACGGCGCCGTGCCGCACGGCGTGCGCGAGGTGATTCGGCAGCGCACGGAGCGCGTGAGCGCGGCGACACACGAGCTGCTCGAGGTCGCCGCCGTGATGGGTGACGTTCTCGAGCCGCTGCTGCTGAAAGCGGCGCTCGGTCGCGAGGACGCCGAGCTGAAAGCGTCGCTCGTCGAAGCCACGCGCGCGGGCGTGCTTGTGGAACGCGGCCGCACCCGGCGCTTCGGTCATGCGCTATTTCGCGAGGTGCTTTATCGCGAGCTCGACGACGCCGAGCGCCGTCGGTTGCATGGTCGAGTGAGCGACGCGCTCGAGCGTTCGCTCCTGCCGGGCAGCCCGCCGCCGCACGCCGAGCTCGCCCATCACGCCCTCGCCGGTCCACCGGAGCTCCTCGAACGCGGCGTGGCGCACGCCGTTCACGCCGCGCGCCGCGCAGCGGAGCTTCTCGCGTACGACGAAGCCGTCGGCGTCCTTCGAAGCGCGCTCGGCGCCGTGACCGAAAACGGCAATCGTCCTGCGCTCCGCGGCGACTTGCTCGTCGCGCTCGGCGCCGCCTGCATCAGCCGTGGGGAGAGCGCGCTCGGCAAGCG
>DASUTR010000709.1:0-2082 GCA_036374535.1 Polyangiaceae bacterium | reverse complement strand
CGCTCTGGCTGAGATCCGTGCGAGCGAGCAACGCCCGGATCTGGGGGCGCAAAATGTCGTTGATGCTCTTACTGCGATTCGCCCGTAGGATCTGAGCCTGCTCCTCATCCGACGTGCCGCCGCCCCCGTCGCCGATGACGCCGATGATTGCCTGATAGGCTCTGTACGGCGAGTCTATGTAAACGCGCGGCTGGTTCGGGGCCACGTACGAAACGTACCCGGGAATGTCGAAACCCGTACCGCCGGGCGAAAACATGCCGGCGTGGAGGACGAGCGGGTCGCGGCCGGGATCGTTTTTGGCCTTTGCAATCGCGGTGTCGACCGAGATGCCCGTGGCAACGGCATTCGTGCTGCCAGCCGTGATCCTCGCCGAGGTGAGGATCTGCGCGTCGGCTGCGGAGTGCGAGCAACCCGTCGAGTTATACGGTAGGTTCACGCCCTTAACGACGAGAAGCTTGTCGGCATAGTCGGAAAGCTCTCCGATCGAGCGCGTCGGCTTGTCGGCAAGCATACGGTCTCGTGTCAACGCACCTGTTGTCGTCGGCCAGAACCTCTCCGGCTCGGCAGCGCCACCCAGGGTGACGCCGGACTGTACGACTCCGTTGTCGCCCACGACGATGAGCGTGAAGGGCGAAGGCATCGCGGCCGCCGCGGTCGCTTCGCGCGGCATGAACGTTTCGAGCAGGGGCAAACCCAGCATCAGGCCGCCCGCACCCCGAAGGACCCTGCGTCGATTCATTCTGAGCGAATCTTGGTTTCTCATGGAGTTCTTTCCCATCAGGGCAGGCGATTCACGAAGCTTTCGCTCGTTACGAGCGCGAGCTCTAGGTCGCGAAGCGAGATCACCCCGCCCCGGGATACTCGAGCGTAATAATCGACCATCGGTGCTTCCTCGCTCGCGAGCAGCCGACCATTCAGGTAGCCCATTAGGTTCTTCACGTAACAGCTGTGCATCTCTTTGGCCTCCGCGAGCAGATGGGACATCTCGACGCCGTTCGTGAAGGTCACGTACTGGTCGTCGAACGTGTAACCGTCCGCGGCATTCACCGGCTTTCCGCGATCCATCGTGCGGTACTTACCGATCGCGTCGTAGTTCTCTAGCGAGTAGCCCAACGGATTCATGATGGCGTGGCACTCCTCGCCGCAGGTACCAACCCCCGTCGTCGTCTCGACACGCTCCCGATTCGTCATGTCGGGTTGGAGATCGACGAGGGGCGTGGCGGCCGGATCGGGTGGCGGCAACTCCACGCACAGGATCCTCGTCGCGATGAAGACGCTGCGGTGAATGATGTCGGGGTCGGTACCGGTGATGTACGACGACAAGAACCCCGGTTGCGTCAGCAAGCCGGAACGCTGCGCGGGATCGAGATCGACCTTGGTGAACGTATCGTTCGAGAAGTTGCCAGTGAGACCGTAGAGCGGGGCGAGCGTGGCGTTCACGAAGCCCACTGGGGCCGTGTAAAGGTCCTTCACGCTACGACCCTCGGTGAAGATCCAGTCGAAGAACGTAAGCACTTCCGTTCGCATCGCCGCCGGCGTGTTCGGCGTAAAGTCCGGGAAGTCCGTGCTGTTGCGGGTGATGCCGTCGTAAGCGCCCAGACGATAGACCTGAAAATTGAAGTTGCTGATACCTGCCGTGCCGCGCGGCCCAGGCGCCAAACGACGTGCTTGTGCGGCAATGCCCGCCGAGTCGCTCAGCTGCCCGGCGGCTGCGGCAGCGAACAACTCGTCATCGGGCATGGTGTTCGTGATCGCGAAGGCGAGTTTCGCAGACACCTCGTAGTCGTCGAGCGGCACCTTGCCGGCTACCGCTTGCGTTCCGAGCTCGGTGCGATACAAAAAGTGCGGTGATTGCAGCATCGCCTGAATGACGAGACTCGCACCGGCCCGGAAGGGGTCGACGTTCGGGTACAAAGTGGGGCCCTGATTGAAGAGCGCCAGGTGATCCGTCACCTCGGTGTCGGTCAGCGGTCGGCGGAACGCGCGCAATCCGAACGACGCCACGAACGCACGCGCGCGGGCGGGGACGTCCGCCGGTGCGTCCGCGGGAACGAGCCGCGCGAGGGCGGCAGCATCGGCGGT
>DASUTR010000708.1:0-4795 GCA_036374535.1 Polyangiaceae bacterium | reverse complement strand
TAAGAGCAACGTCATCATTTCGGCGTCTCCCCATAGAGCGCGAGCCCCTTGGCGCGCGCGGCCTTGCGAATCTCCGTCATCGAGTCGTAGCGCTTCGGCGTGCCGTCCTCGTGACAAATGCCGTGACGGATCAGGATGCCGCCAGGGATCGAGTCGGGGATGATCCCGTGCGTCTCGACCGGCGTCTCGACGAGCGCCGCGTAGGGCGTCCCGCACGTCGCACAGATCGGCGCCGGGTCGTCATCCCAGCACCACGGATCGACCTCGGCCCCGCACGTCGGGCAGCGGAATACGCGGCGCTTAAAGACCTTCACCGCTCGGCTCCGGTGGCGTCGCGTAGCCGAGCGCGACGAGGTCGACGGGCTCGGGCAGGTACGCCATGCCGCTGCGTTTCGAGTACCAATCGATCGCCTCGGCGCGGATCACGATCTCCTCTTCGGTCTCGCGGCGCGAGATGAGCGTGATATCGCCGCCGGGCTCGATCGTCAGCGTGTCGCCCGGCCACACCGTCAGCGGCTTGAGTTCCCCGTGGATACTCACGTCGAGAAACACGACGGGCACCTTCTCGCGCTCAGCCACCCAGTTCGTCGGGGCGCTTCGTCACCCGCTCCATTGCTTGCCAGTCACGATTCGGCATCGACGGCAACCCCGGCGCCGCGCCAGGAGGCGGCGGCAACGCGGCGATCGGTCCCGGAGGACGAGGCAGTCCCGGCGCCCCTTGCGGCGGTCCCGGCTGCGGCGCCATGAGTTGCTTTGGTGGCGCGTTGGCGTCGAGGATCAGCATCTTCGCCGCCTCGATCTCTTGCGGGCCCGGCGCCTGCCCGGCCTTCATCAAGAGCGCCATCGCGATCGGATCGTGGAGGTCGGGCACGCCCGAGAGGCGATACGAGACGTTCATCGGCTCCGGCTTCGGTTGCGCGGGTGGCAGCATCACCGTGGCGGGGTCGAGCCCGGTCAGCGCCGCGAGTTCCGCAATGATGGGGTCGACGTTGATCCGCCCCGACTTCCCCGCGATGTTGAGGAAGGTCATGAGTTGCCGCTGCCGCGCGCCCGCATCCTGGAGCACGCTCGCGTCCTGTCGAATCGCGGCGACATACTTCCCGGCAATCAGCGAGCGATCCCATTGCTGGAGCCGTTGCACGCCGTCCTGTCCGACGATCGGCTGTGCCTCGTAGTCATCGAGGTTCAATTGCAGGAGGCCCATCATCGTGTCGACGAGGCCGAGAAACATGCCGACGATCTTCTGCCGCTGGAAGCCGATGACCGACGCGTACGCGCCCGCGACGAGTTGCGCTTCGCTCGCCGAGCGCTCGCCGCTCGCGAAGTTGCCCATTTGGTTCGGGCTCATGCTCCACGCGTCATCGAGATCGCGGTTGCTGACTTGGTCGAAGGTGAAATCTTCGCGCGGGAACGCGGCGGCGGCGATTTGCGCGAACACGCGATCGCCGGGCCCGTTGGTCGGGAGCATCCCCTGCCAAATGCCACGCATCAGGAGATCGGCGATCGTCGGATCGACGCGGTTGACGTCGAAGGTCCGCACCGGCAGGTTGCGCGTGCGCTGCTGGACCATTTGCGAGCGCGAGCGGATTTGTTCGAGCACCATCGGGCGCCCGATCTCCGAGTCGCTCGGCGGGATGGCGCGATCGCTCACGTAGGTGAGCGCGACCACCTCGATCGGCAGGCGCGTGCACCCGATAAATTGCCCGGTCTGCGCGTTCCACTTCTGCCCGGTGTATTCCTCGTCAATCACCGGCTCGTCTTTGCCCTGGACGAACACGATCCGGCGGATCGCCTCGAAGCGCTTCTCGTTGGGGTCGCAGAGCGCGGCCCAATAGAAAATCTCTGAGAACCGCACTTGCTCGTCATACGCCGAGACCTCGCGCGTGATATCGCCGCCGAGCGTCTTGCTCGTGATGCTGGTTCCGGCGCCCGTGCACACGTCGTCTTTGTCTTTGTCGCTGAGGTTGAACTCCGATTGCGCGCGGGCCCACGGCATCGTCCCGTCGTAGCCGAGCCAGCGCGCGCGTTGCCAATCGCTGCCGTCAAAATCGAGCGGCCACAAGAGGCGCGCGGGCGAGATGCGATACGAGCGGTAGCGCTCCGAGACCGCGCGTTTGACCGCGGTCATCGGCACGAGCCCGGCGGCGATCTGTTGCTGGAGGATTTGCGGCGGAATGTGCGAGACGTCGACGGCGGGCACCTGCAGATCCTCGAAGGTCGCCTCGTACTTCATCATCGCGGCGCACACACCCGAGGCGTTGACCACGTCGGCCGAGCACTCTTCGAGCGTCGCGAGAATGCCCGAGCGCGGCGCGAAGTGATTGACGATTTTCTCGAAGATCGGGACCGCGGTCCGGAACTGTTGGTGCATCGCTTCGAGCGACACGCGCGGCAATTGCGACCAGAGCGCCGCGCCCTTCGATCGCGTGCGCGACCAATCGGCGGGCACCGCGATTTGGTCGGTCGACATGTGATCGGCGTCGTCGGCCGACGCCTGCGAGAACGGGCGTTGGACGCGAAAGGCGACGTTGGTCTGCCACTGGTTGCTGACGTACTGGTCGCGGCGCCGTCGACACGCGTCCATTTGCGCGCGCCACCCCTCCGGCGAGTGCGGGCCCTTCTCGGGGTCTTTCACGGTCGGCGCGGGTGCTTCTTCGACGGCCATTATGGATATGCCCCCTCTCTGACGTTGTCGGCGCCGATGCGAAAGCCTTGGTGATACGCGCGCATCCAGGGCTTCCGCACCGACTCGACCACTTCCAGGGAGGGCACGGCGTTCCCCATCGCAAAGTAGGAGAGCGCCATCACGTAGTGGTCGTTACCGTGCGCGATTTTTTGCGGGTTATTTTTGTCTTGCCGAATCTCGGGCAACGTGCGGATCAATTGCGGACAGCCGTAGCGGAGGAATTGCAATTTTGGCGTTCCGGCAATCTCGGTATTCAGGAGTTCGTGAATCGCGTAGCCCGCCGCGATGCGGTCATTGACGGACGGCGTGAGCGCGATGCCTTGCTGCTCGATGAGGTCAGCCACGCTCGTACCCGTCGCCTTCTGGTTGTCGAACATCGAGGGATCCGCGAACGTCTCGGTAATTCGCATCCCCTCCGATTCGCGCTTGACCGCGCGCCCGACCTCGACCGCGGTCGTTTGGTACCACGTCCGTTCCTTGACCACCACGCATCGGCCGCTCGGGAGCACCGCCACCCACAAGCACACGGCGGGATCGGGATCGAACCCAAAATCGAGGCACCGATACATCGCGACGCCGTGCGGTTGGTTGAGTTCCGAGACCGTTTCGTTCTTGTGCGTGGGCGGTTCGTCGAGGACGTGCCAGGGGGCCCCGTTGCGGCGCTGTTTGAAGTCGTTGAAATAGACCCCCTCGATGACCCACTCGCCCGCGAGCCACGCGCGCCGCACATGCTCGGGGAGATTTTTCAGGCGCCGCCGATACTGCGCCCAATCCATAAAGGGATTGTCCTCGGGCACCATCTTGAGCGCGGTGTATTCGCTCGCGTCGTACTCGTCGCTCTCCTCTTCGGGCACTTCCTTGGTGATGAACCACCGTTGCACGAAGTCGGCGCTCTCGCCGAGCGGGTTGGTCCCGCCGCGGAGCGCCGCGATCCACCCCGATCCCTCCGGCACGCGGATCGTCGAGCCGAGCTTGAGGATCATGTCGCCAGGGAACGTGGTGATCTCGTCGATATACAGGCGCGCAAACTCCGACCCGAGGTAGATCAGCACGTCCGCGTCGGTCTCGCAGTGCCCGTAGTACCCCCGCGATCCGTTCGCGTAGTAGGCAATCGACTCGGTCTTGTTGAACGTGCCCCCGAGCTTCACCATCTCGCGCTCGATAAAGCGGAGGTGGGAGCGCCGAAGCTCCGGCATCATGCGGCGCACGATGAGGTACGCCATGCCCGGCCACTTCAGCGCGTGAATGTGGGCGTCGTTGCGAAGGATGATCGATTTGCCCGTGCCGCGCGGGCCTTCGAGGATGGCGTTCGGGATCGCGAGGTCGTGAAACTCCGCACCGCGCACCGTGGGCCGATACATGACCTCGATGCGTCGACCTTTTTGGAGCGCAAGCGTCCATCGCTGCTGTGCCGGGGTGTACTCCGACTCCATTCACCGCCGGATCGTGCGCTCGATCGCTTTGCGATCGCAAGCACTTTGGAATAGCTCCGCTTTGACTTAGCGGAGCTATTCGTGTATTTCAACCCGATGGATAGCGGGTCGAAAAAGCAGGAACCGCGGCCGAGGTATCACCGCCGCCAGGATTTGAAACGGCTCCAGGAGTACGCAGTCACGCTGCCGATCCTGATCGGGGATTTGGGCCACGCCTATGCCGCGTACCCGCTCGATACGAGGCCCGACGCGCCGCTCGTTCCGCTTTTCTCGGGACGCTACGAAGTCGTCCATGCCTACATCAGCGGCCAGCGCGACGCGCGCGAGCGAATCCGCATTCTCGAAGCGGCGGAGCGGGCGGGCTTCCGCTGTCAAACGTGCGGCCAGCCCATCGGACCACCAAAGGGGTAACTCATGTATCGACAATTCGAGTTGACTACCGAGGACGGCGCTACGCTCGTTTGCTGGATCGAGGACGAGCCCCGCCTCAAGGTGGGTGCGTGGCTCACGCTGAAAGAGATCCCCGGCGTCCGTTGGCGAATCGAAAAAGCCTATAACTTCAAGGCACTTCACCACCAAACGCGACGATGGAAGGTGGGTGGCCTCTCCTAGTCTTTGCGACGCAAAGCGCTCTATGGCGTCAACCCCATGCGAGGCGCGACACAGGGGCGCGCCC
>DASUTR010000707.1:0-3791 GCA_036374535.1 Polyangiaceae bacterium | reverse complement strand
GGCACGTCGTGGGTCGCCGTCGAGACCGAGCGCGCCGAGGTCGCCGCACAGCGCAAGCTCGGCGAAACGTTCCGCGAATGGGGCATTCCGACGGCCGCGAGCGTGGCGCTCGTGGCGCGTCACGGTTTCGATACGATTTTCGCGACCGGCGGCGTCCGCTCGGGGCTCGACATCGCCAAGGCGATCGCGCTCGGAGCCTCCGCGGGCGGCATCGCGCGCTCGTCGCTCCAGGCGCTCGAGGCGGGCGGCCGTGACGCGGCGCTCGCGTTCTTCGACGGGATCGAGGCCGAGCTCCGAGCGGCGATGCTGCTCGTGGGAGCGCCGAATCTCGCCGCGCTGCGCGTCGCGCCGCGCGTCATCGTCGGCGAGCTTCGCGACTGGCTCGAGCAGCTCTAGCGGAAAGCGTCAGCCCTTGCGCTCGGGCGGCGGGGGATGCGAGTGGGACGCCGTCGACTGGCCGGAGCGGAGCGCCGCCTTCGAGGCCTCGCCGTAGAGCTCTTTGGCTCCCGGCCAGTCCGGATCGCGCCGCATCAAGCGGATCAGCGCCTGCTGCGCCATCCCGGCCGGCATGGAGCCTTCCGCGAGACTCAGGCGAATACGCGCCACCGCATAGCGTTCGTCGTTCGGCGATACCGACGACAGCGCCGAGCGCGCGCCCGCGAGGTCACCATTAAGAACGAGCTCATCCACCGCTTCCGGCGGAACCGCCACGTCGCTCATGCCGATAGGTTGCCCCTTTGGGGGCGGTTTTACCAGCGGAACGAAAAGCGTGTCGCACGCACCCAGGCGGTCGATGTACTACCTCGGCACCCCGAAAACCCGCGCGAAGCTCCCTACTCGTTCGTGTCGGGCGTGCTCTATACTGACGAATGGGCTCGGACCGCCTGTTCGGGGGGCCGGGGCCAGAAGTCGATCGTATGTCGAACGAATCCCAGCGCCGCGGAACGGACAGCGAACCGCCGGCTCCCGACCTCAAATCTCAACGCGACGATTTCGTGAAGACGTTCACGCGCGGCTCGCGACTGACGGACGAATTCATCCGCGACTACGAGCGCCTGCTCGATCGCCTGCAGGAGCTCGAGTCGGAGAACGCGAGCCTCCGCGCGCGGATCGCCGCAGACCGCGCCGTGCGCGACCTCGTCACCAAGATCGAGAAGCTCGAAACCGAGAAGCGAGAACTCCTCTCGCGGACGAGCCGCGCCGAAGCGATCACCAATCAATTCACGGCCCGCGTGCAGGAGGTGGAGACCGAGTTCTCGAATCTCGCAAACCTCTACGTCGCGTCGAACCAGCTCCACTCGAGCCTCACACCGCGAGGCGTCACTCGCCGAATCAAGGAAGTGTTGGCGCAGCTCGTCGGCGCCGAGTGTTACTCGATGTACCTCGTGAATCGCGAGGGCACCGAGCTCGTGCCCATCGCGTCGGAGGGCGTGCCGGGCGGAAAGCTCACGCCCGTTCCCGTCGAGGGCACGCGCATCGGCGACGTCCAGCGCACCGGCGCGGCGGCCGTGAACGAGGAGGGGGATCCGAGCCGCGGCGCCATCGACGAGCCTGCCGCCATCATCCCGTTGTCGGTGGACGACCGCGTGGTCGGCGTGATCGCAATCTTCTCGACCCTGTCGCAAAAAAAGCGTTTCGACGCCGTGGACTTCGAGCTTTTCAAGCTGCTCGGCCAGCAGGCTGCCTCCGCGCTCGTCAGCGCGAGCTTGTTCGCCAGGGACGACCGCCGCCTCCCCGGCCTGGAAGCCTTTCTCGATCTGAACGTCTGAGGAGTTATCGAAGTGATTCAACAACCGGGGAGAGGGCACGCGAACGAACCGTCACGGAGCCCTGGCGCTCCATGCAACTCGCGTCCCAGCGACCCACGGAACTGCCGTAAAGTGGGGGCCTCGTGAGCGACTACTCGTGCCTCATCGTAGAGGACTCGCCGATGATGCGGCAGCTACTCGTCTTCGCGCTCGCGCGCGTGAAGAACCTGCGCGTCACCGAAGCCGACGACGGCGTCGACGGACTGCGCAAGCTCGCGTCCGCTCGCTACGACATCATCGTGACGGACATCAACATGCCGATCATGGACGGGCTCAAGCTCGTGAAGCGGGTGCGAAGCGATCCGGTGCACAAGGACACTCCGATCGTGATCATCACGACCGAGGGTTCGCAGGAAGACCGGCAGCGCGCGCTCCAACTCGGCGCGAACGCCTACATTACGAAGCCGATTCAGGCTCCGCAGGTGATCGCGACCGTGAAGGAACTCTTGCGCATCGATTGAGGACGCGTCACCTTTGGGAGCCTTGAAGCTTCTTAACGCAGCCCTCACCGCACCCTTCGCAATCACCTTCGTCGCCTCGTTCTTCGTCGCCTGCTCGCAGAGCGACGGTACGGACGGCGGCGGTTCGGACACCGGCGGCTCGGACAGCGGCGGCTCGTCTTCCGGCGGCGCCGCGAACGGCGGCACGAGCACGGGCGGCGCGAGCGCGACGGGTGGAAGCGGTGGAACGAGCGGTGCCGCGCCGAACGGCGGGGCTTCTGGAACCGGTCTCGGAGGCAGCGCAGGCGCTACTCCGACGGGCGGCGCTTCCGGCTCCTCGGGCAGCGCAACGGGCGGAGGTGCCGGAGTCGGCGGAGAGACGGGCGGAGCGGCGGGCTCCGGAGCCGGAGCGGGCGGAAGCGCAGGCTCGGGCGGAGCAACCGGCGGCGCCTCGGGCGCTTACACGGGCACGATCATCGTCCAAGACGATTTCGAAAGCGCGACGGCCGGCATGCAGCCGGACATGGCGAAATGGGAGCAGTACCAGAGCTTCGAGATGATGCTCGCTCCCACCGTCGACAGCGCGCGCAAGAATCGCGGACAGAACGCGGCGCGCGTGCAGAGCTCGAACTCCGGGCGCGGCTCGTTCTTGGTTCCGCGCACGGGGTTGCCCGTGGCCGGAAACTCGTTCTACGTGCGCGTCTTCATGAATTGGGAGAAGGCGACCACCGCAATCAGCGGGCACAGCGGTTTCATCGTCGGCTCCGCGGCGCGCGAGAACAACGGCGCGGAGGCGCGTCTCGGCATTTCGAGCAAGGGCCCCGGCAACGTGCCGCGCATGGACTTCAATCTGATCGGCGCCATGGACGGCGGGGGCGGTGAAGTGACGCGCTACTCGAACGGCTACACCGACGGCGGCAATCCGGCAGATTTCACCGGCACCGGCTTCCAGTTCGCGGCGGATCGCTGGTACTGCGTCGAGGCGTACTACGGCGGCGCGATGGGAGCGGCCGAGTTTCGCGTGTGGGTCGACGGCAGCGAAATCATGGAAATGCACGTCACCGATTTTCGCGGAAACACGAGCGGCTCGCCGCGCGTCAACTGGGCGCCGACCTATAACTTCTTGAAAATCGGCGCGCAGGACTACGACGCGAATCTCGGCCGCATCTGGTACGACGACGTGTTCGTCGGTACCGCGCCGGTCGGCTGCCAGCGCTGAGCGTTCCGTTCCGCGACGGTCGCGTTCGCGAAGGTTCGCATTCGCAACACATCGCGCGCTAACGAGGCAACGTGCCACGCGCGAAGCACGAACGTAGTGCGATCTCGAATGCTACGTTTGAAGCGCACGTCCATGGCCGAACCAGCTCCGCTGCCGACGAGCAACGCCCCGAGCGACGTCCCCGACTACGTCCCGGACCTCGTGATCGGCGAGAAGTATCGGCTGCGGCGCTTCCTCGGTGAAGGCTCGCAGGGCTCGGTGTGGCTCGCGGAAAACATCGCGCTCGCCGCCGATGTCGCGGTGAAGATCGTGCACGCCGACCCG
>DASUTR010000706.1:0-2422 GCA_036374535.1 Polyangiaceae bacterium | reverse complement strand
GACGACGATCGCGACGAGGACGATGACCCAGATCACCGCGCGGACTCTATCGCGCTCGGGTGACGAAGATCATGTCCTCGTCTCCAGCGTGTGGGTGGCGATCGAACCAGCCGTAGACGGCGTCCGCCGCGAGGTTCGCTTCGTCGAGCAGGCGGAGCCATTCCGGAACCGAGAGCCAGTGGAGGCCGAAGGAGGTCAGGGATCCGTCCGAGCGCACCGAGAGCGTGAGGGTCCGCGAGCCCTCGTCCCAGTCGGCGCGCTCGAAGATGCCCGGCTCGCGCTCGAGCCAGCGTCCGTCCGTCTCCTCGATGTCCTCCCGGCTCGGCGAGAAGACGTCGAAGACGAAGCGACCTCCCTCCGCGAGCAGCGCGCGCGCCGCGCGGAGCGCGCGGAGCTTCTCGCCCTCGGTCTCCATGTGCAGGAGCGACCGGAACGGGCAGATCACGAGCGGGACGCGCTCGCTGACGGGGGGCTCGCGCAGGTCGCCGAGCCGGAGATCGACTCGGTCTGCGACTCCGGCGTCCTTCGCCGCGGTGCGGGCGACGGCGAGCATGCCGGGCGACGAGTCGACGCCGATGACGTCGACCCCGGCGCGGGCGATCGGGACGGCGATGCGGCCGGTCCCGACTCCGAGCTCGACCACGGGGCCGCCCGACGCGAGCGCCTCGTCGACGTAGAAGCCGACGTCCTCCGTGACCGAGCGGCTCCACGGGTCGTAGAAGGCCGCGATCTCGTCGTAGAGGCCCATCACGCCGGCTTCCGCGCCACCCAGACGAACTCGCGGCTCGTGTCGTCGAACGGGCGCCGGTCGAACCAGCCGTACAGCGCCGCCGCCTCGAGACCGGCAACGTCCATGAGCGCGTTCCACTCCGAGCGCGTGACCCACCAGAGCGAGAGCGTCGGACCGCCTTCGAGCGTGATGTCGACGCGGTTGTCTCCGGGCGCGTACTGCGTGAAGTGGCGCTTGGGCTCGTCCTGCCACTTGCCGTCGTACCGCGCCGCGTAGTGGTGGTCGAACACGAACGCGTTCCAGGCGAAGCGGCCGCCCGGGCGCAGTGCACGGGCGACTCGCTCGAACACGCGTCGCCGGTCCGACCATGTCGGAAGATGCAGCAGCGCGCGGTACGGGCAGATGACGAGGTCGCTCGCCTCGACGAGGTCGAGATCGCGCATGTCGCCCTCGCGGAGGTCGATGGCGACGTTCGCCTCCGCGGCGTTCTCGCGCGCGAGCGAGAGCATCGCGGACGAGGAGTCGATCCCGATGACGGGCCTGCCGGTGCGCTGAGCGATCGGGATCGAGATCCGGCCCGTTCCGACCGCCAGCTCGACTATGGGGCCGCCCGCCTCGGCCGCGAGGCCGACGTAGAACTCGACGTCGTCCGTCATGTCCGACGCCCACTCCTCGTAGATGGGCGCGAACCCGTCGTATCCGCTCATCACTGCGATTCAAGCAGCAGCCCACCGTCGTAGGGTCTGGCGGGTGGAGACGGACGCCGATCGAGCGACGCTCGCCGCGTTCGTGACCGGCTCGGTGCTCGCGGGCGGCAACGGCGTGGCGATCCGCTACTCGAACCGCGAGCTCGATCCGCTCTGGGGCGCGGGGTTGCGGTTCGTCCTTGCCGCGCTACTCATGTTCGCGCTTGTCGCGATGCTCCGGGTGACGTTGCCACGCGGCCGCGCTCTCGCCGGCGCCGTCATCTTCGGCTTGCTCCAGTTCGGCGCCACCTATGCGTTCGCGTACTACGCCCTCATCGAGCTCCATGCCGGCTTCGCCCAGATCCTGCTCGCCCTCGTGCCGCTTCTGACGCTGTTCCTGGCCGTCGGTCAGCGCCAGGAGCGCTTCCGGCTCACCGCGCTCGGCGGAGCGCTGCTCGCCCTCGCCGGCATCGTGGTGATGTCGAGCGCGCCCCTAGAGGATTCGCTGCCAATCCTCTCCGTGCTCGCCGCGCTCGCCAGCGCGTTGTGCTTCGCGGAGGCTGCGGTACTCGTGCGCTGGCTGCCGCCAGTGCACCCGGTCGCGATGAACGCCGTGGGCATGACCACCGGGGCAATAGCGCTCGTTCTCGCCGCCCTCGTTGCAGGCGAGACGCTCGAGCTGCCGAATCGCTCGGCCACGTGGAGCGCCGTCGTCTACATCGCGACGTTCGGCTCGATCGGAGTCTTCCTTCTTTACCTCTTCGTGCTCGGGCGGTGGGTCGCGTCGCGGGCGGCGTACTCGTTCGTCCTCATCCCGGTCGTCACGGTTGCCCTCTCCGCTTGGCTCGACGACGAGCCCATGGGGGTCGGTCTCGTGCTGGGCGGCTCGCTCGTTCTCGCCGGTGTCTACGTCGGCGCGCTTCGAAGCCCGACGGAGAGCGCGTCCGCACACTGATCGGAGCTCGCCAGGCACGTTGGTAACCTCGGCGCTCCCGTGGAGCCCCAG
>DASUTR010000705.1:0-3114 GCA_036374535.1 Polyangiaceae bacterium | reverse complement strand
GGCGTGGGCGATACGGGGCGCCTGCGTTCGAGCGACGGAATGACCTGGGAAGCGTTCGGGCCCACGTGCGAAGACGGCTCCCACGGGGTCGAGTTCGCGGCGGGTCGATTCGTCGCAACCGATGGCTGGGCGAGCACCGGCGAATCCGACGACTGGGAGGCGATCGACTTCGCTCCGGGCGACCGCCTGTTCTCCCTGTACACCTTGCGGGCGGTGGGTGAGTCGTTCCTCGGCGTCAGCTACTACGACTGCTGCTTCGGCGAAGTTCCTGACGCGATTCGCTTTCGTCGCTTGTCGTCGGATGACGGTCTCACCTGGACGTTGGGCGACGAAGAGCGTTCCCAGCCCCCCAATATCGTCTTGGACGACGGCAACGTCTGCATTGCCTTCCGCGGGGTGTCGGTGCTGAGCGGCCCGTCCTGCGACGCGCTCAGCGTGACGTTCGAGGGGCTCGCCGGCCAAGCGGCGGTCGGCGCCGACGGCCGCTACGTCGTCGGTGGCTCGGGCACGAGCGGCGCGGCGCTCATCGCGAGCACGGACGGCACGACCTGGACGACGGTCTTGCGCGCGAGCGAGTGATTAGGCGCGCGCCGTTGCGAGCTCGGGCGCGGGAATCGGCTCGAGCCGCGACTTCAAGAACGCAATCACCTCGCTCTCGGAGCGGTGCGGCGCGCCGGGGAGATGAACGAAGGCGCGCGCGAGGCGTGCGTGGCGGCCCGTCATGAGACAGAGCCACACCTGGAAGTAGTCGAGCCCGTCGAAGACGATGGCGTCGGCGGCGCCGTAGCTCGCGCGGTTTTTCTCGAATTCGCCGGGCATTTCCGTGTAGTGGAGCGCCGGGCGGAGGTGGTGGACGATGTGGTAGCCGTCGTTGAAGCAGCGGCGGTTGTAGCGCGTGTTGATGCAGCTGATGCTGTTTCGGTACGAGTTCGCCGAATCGTTCGGATCGACGAAGGCGTGCTGGGCCCAGTTGCCCATCATCATGAGTGTTCGCACGATGACTACCGGAACCGCGAACACGACGAACGCCGCCTGCCAGCCCGACAACCAGCCCACGAGGGCCACCATGGCCCAGAAGCTCGGCTCGCCGACGAGAACTCGCCGCGCGAGGCGAACCCTGCCCACGGAGCGAAGGTAGCGAACGAGGAGGGGGAGCCCGAACACGAGGAACGTCCCGAAGTAGCGAAGCCACGCGAGGAAGCTGTCGCGGCGAAACGGCATCGTGCTCGAAAGGTCGGCGGCGCCGTTCGCTTCCTTGTGGTGCATGCCGAGGTGATGCGCGAAATACGTCTCCGGCGTCTCGCCGCAGAACGCGCCGAGCACGATCGGAATGTACGAGTTCAGGACGCGAAACGGCCCCTTGAACAGCGGCCGATGCGACACGCAGTGCAGCATCAAGATGTAACGGTCGAGAAAGCAGTAGCCCCAGAGCGCCCAGTAGGCGACGGCGAGCCACCAGCTGAAGGAGCCGAGGGCGATCAACGCGATCGCGAAGGGCACCTGAACCAGCGTGATCCAGAGGGCTAGCTCGAGAAAGACGACGTCGCGCTCGTCGCAGAGCGCGTGCCGGGAGAGGCGTCGAAGCATGAGCGGGGGTCGGCGCTCATACCACCGGCGCCGTAAAACGGCGAGGATTCACCGTTACGGACCGGCCGAAATCGGCCAACCCTCGGCGTCCCAGACGAGCTCCGAAATACGCAGCGTCACCCGGCCGTTCGCGTTCGCGTCGTACGAGTGATAGACGTTGTAGGCTGCGTTTCCGCGGAAAATTACCGCGTTGTGGCCCGGCCCCTTCCAGCGGGCGTCGCCCTGGACGAGCAGGGTTCCGCCGCCCTGATTCGCCGCGGTTCCGGCCTTGTCCGTATAGGGGCCCGTGACGCTCGTCGAGCGGGCGACCCGGATGTTGTAGGTGCTGTCCGCCCCCTGGCAGCAGCGATCCCAGGACATGAAGAGGTAGTAGTAGCCGCAGCGCCGCACGATGAAGGGCGCTTCGAGCGCGCCCCCGTTGCTCGGACGGTTCGCGATGGCAATGGGCGCCGCCGTGCCCATGCGAGCGCCCGTCATGTCGAGGGGGATGATCTTCAGGCCGCTCCAGAAGCTTCCGAACGAGAGCCACGGCATGCCCGCCTCGTCCACCACGACGTTCGGGTCGATGGCGTTCCAATTGTCGTTCGTTCCGACGTTCGAGCAGATGAGCCGGCCCTGGTCCGTCCACGAGCCCGTATCGAGCGCCGGGCGCGTCGCGTGGCCGATGCACGACTGATTGCTGCCGAACGTCGAGGCCGAATAGTAGAGGTGATACTGGCCGCCGAAGAACGAAATATCCGGCGCCCAGAGATTCATGACCCCGGAAACGAGCGGCGAGATCCAACTCGGATTCGTCGGAAAGACCGTCGACGCGTTCGCCCACTGCATGAAATCGGTCGAGGTCTTCGCGCCGAGCCCCATGCCGCCGCCGGTGTGGAAGAGGTAGAAGCGCCCGCTCGCTTCCATGACGACGGGATCGTGCGTGCCCGTGCTGCCGGAGACGCTGACGATCGCCGGCGGATCGGAAGGGTCGTGAACGGCCACGTCGCAGCGGTCACCCGCCGCGCCGCCGCTTCCGGCGCCGCCGGGTCCGCTTCCCCCGGGGGCGCCGCCCGAGCCCGCGGCGGCACCACCGGCTCCGCCCATGCCCGCTCCCGCCGGCGCGCCTGCCGCGCCTGCTCCGCCTGCTCCCGCCGAGCCGCCGGACGGCGCGCCACCCGTGGCCGCGCCGGCGCTTCCCCCCGTTCCGATGCCGGCGCTGCCCGAGGTCGCGCCCGCTGCTCCGCCGCTCGGAGCGGCGCCGCCCGTGGCGCCGCCGAGCCCGCCGATCGCTCCAGTTCCGCCGGTCGGGGGGCTACCGCCTTGCGCCGAACCGCCCGACCCGCCGCCCGTGTCTCCACCCTCCGCACTCGTACACGCGCCGAGCGCGGTGGCCGAGACCAGGACGGCGGCACCCGCGACGAGCCGGCTTCCTCGGGCGAGCTCGAGCGACTTTCGCCGCGCCATGGATCCGAGCGATTCTAGCATGTCGATCAATATGTCTTCGGCCGCCCCTCGCATCGGTCACGTCGAACGGCGGGCCCCGGC
>DASUTR010000704.1:0-7883 GCA_036374535.1 Polyangiaceae bacterium | reverse complement strand
GAAGCGCGCGCGCCCCGCGACCGAACGGCGGCGGAACGCCGACGCCCCCGGCCGCGGACGGGACAGCCGCAAGAAAATCACGCCACATCGCACGCTCGGTGCGCCGCGATGTGCACGAGCGCGACGGATCCCGATGCACGTACGTCGCGCCGGACGGGCGCCGCTGCGAAGCGCGCGCGTTTCTCGAGCTCGACCACGTCGAGCCGCGAGCTCGGGGCGGCACGGACGGCGCGGACAATCTTCGCGTTCTTTGTCGTGCTCACAACCAGCTCGCGGCCGAGGAAGCTTTCGGGCGCGACTACGTAGAGCGGCGCCGTCACTTGCGCCAGCGCTGAAGGATCCCCGCATTCATACGGGCATTCGCTCGACAGATGGGAGTCGAGTGATGAGGTCCCTGATGGCGGCGCGAAGCGTTCGATGGGGGAGCTTGGCTTCGAGGTTCTCGTGAAGGGCCAGCCTACCTAGGAAGAACGTCGAGAAAACGTTTCGGCGCCGTTCCGTGTTGGCTTGAAGTCCACGAGCGAGAACACCGCCACGAATCGTGAGCCCGAGTAGATGCATGGCAACCGCCGCGAGCGCTGCGACAAGAAGGAGGACGTCGATCCGTTGTCGATGTGCAGTCCGGATGTGCCTCGTCGACCACCCGTAGCGGTAGCTCTTCAAATCACGAAACGTCTGCTCGATCTGCATCCGCAATCGATAGACGGCGACGACGATAGCCGGCGGTTCGGAAAGCGAAGTAACAAGTAGAAGCGGCTCGCGCGCTGCGTCGCGAGAGACGAGCGCGACGCCACCGCGAAGCGGCTTCCCCTTTCGACCAAGGCGGTAGCGGCCACCGGTCTTCGGTCTCGCCGAGAGAACCACTCGATGTTCACGAGGGTTATTCTTTCCCACCGAAACCCTCCCGAGGTTGCGCGGTCGGCGATTCGCGAGCTTGTACGCTTGATCCAGCCGCGTGCAGCGTCCGTCGATGCTCAGCACGATCTTCTTGAGCCGCACTCTGCTGACGTAATCCCACCCGATCGCGCGAACGGAATCGATCCACTTGAACAGAAATCCCGCGTCCGTCACGAGCACGGGACGACAACGTGAAGGAATGATCGTCTTCAGCTCGGCCAAAAACTCGCGTTCGACGTCGGGGTTGGCCTTCTTTCGTTCCGGATAGGTGCGCGACAGGATCGACAACGCACGTCCTGCGAACGCGATCTTCGCACTGAGTACATAGAAGCCAGATTCGGCTCCGGTCCAATCGATCAGCAACACCGGGCGCTCCGTGAATCGCAAAAGAACGCTCGCGAGCGCAGCATAGATCTTCGAGATTTCCGTCTGAATGACGGAGCCGCCGATGAATCGGTCGACAGCTTTGACCCGATGTTTGATCGAGCATGCTCCTGGAAGGCTGCGACCGAGCTCCGTGAGCCAAAGTTCCTGACCTTTCAACAAGCCCTCAACGACGCGCCAGAGCGCCTCCCGTCGTTTCGCGTGCATGAAATCCAGTGACTCGACCAGCTTCTCCCGTAAGATGTCGACCGCGCGCATTGTTTTGATCCCTTCCTTGGTGTCGCAACCGGAAGCGAATCAGAGCCGTGCGCGTTTTTCGATCCCCCTTGGCTAACCGATCGAAATCAATCCATCTTTTGCGGGGACACCTCAGCGCCAGCGAAAGTCGTGCTCAACCGGCACCGACGAAGGAACCGCTCAGAAGTCTGCGGCATGACCAGGCACCCATCGCGTGTCCCCCGCGCGTCCGGCCGCGCTCATCGCTCGCGCATCTCGCCCCACACATCCGCAATCGTTCGCTATCCGCCTGCGGCCACTCGCTTCGCGTTCCCCACCCAATCGTCCTTACGGATCCGCTCCGCCTTGATCCCGAGCTTCTTCGCGATCGCATCGACGTCGCTCTCGCCCCACGCGGCAATCTGGGAAAGGGACGTGATCCCGGCGCTCCGCAAGAGCTTCTCGAATTTCGGACCGATGCCCTTGATCACTTTCAAGTCCTCACCGGTAACGGCTGCCGATTTCGTCTTGTTGAGCTCGGCTTCGAGCGCTTCGATGCGTGCCTTCGCGACGTTCAGCTCGGCGCGCAGGTTGTCCGCTTCGCCGCGAGCCGTGCGAAGCTCCACCTGGGCTGCGACGAGCTCTTGCCGCGCGCGCACGACCTGCGCCTGAAGCTCGCGCACGCGGGCATCCGTGTTCGCAGGCGCCGCGCCGGAGGGCAGCGTTTGCGGAGCATACGATGGACGCGGAGGCTGACTCACGGGTTCCACCGGCGGACTCGACCCGCCGAGCGGGTGAACGAGCGTCGTCGGCGACTGGCTCACCGGTTCGCCGCCCGTCGCAGCCGCTCGCACCGACGCGCCGGGTTGCACGAGGACGTTCACGGCGGTCGGCAGGCTCGACGCCGTCGGCACCGGGATATTCGACGGAGGCGGCACGTTGACCGGCGGCGCGAGCGGCGTTGCGCTCGGCTTCGCGAAACCCACCGGCGGCGCGAGCGGCGTTGCGCTCGGCTTCGCGAAACCCACGGGCGGCGCGAGCGGCGTCGCGTGCGGCGTCGTCGCGGGTGTCCCGAGCGCGGCGGGAGGAGCGTGCGGGGCGGCGACACCCACCCGCGGCGGTAACGGCGTGCCCGGTCCGAGGGGCAGCGGTGGGTTCGGCCGCATGCTCGGCGGCGGCGGACGAAGCGCCGACGGAAACGGGCGCGGTCCGGGCGGCGCCGACGGCAGGGGGCGCGCGCGAACCGGCGGCGGCGGCGGACCGCCCGAGGGCGAGGTCTCGGGAGCAACGTCGCTCGGACGGTGTCGGACCGGCGGCGGCGGCGGGCCTCCCGCGCGGGGTTCCGCGGGCGGCGGCGGGGTGGAAACGGTGAACGGCTGCGCGGGCGTCGCTCGGTCCGAGACCATGGGTGGGACCGGCGTTCCCGAGGGTCGCGGCGGAGCAAACGACGGGCGCGGCGTGACGTAGGATGGCCGCGGAGCGGTGGGAGCCGCCGGATCCGGCAGCGATGCGGGGCCCGCGGGGCCCGGCTTGTCGTTGTCGCCCATCGTGGTCCGTGGAGCCCACTCGCAGGGGCTCCATTCTCCTAATAGCGAAAACCGCGGCCCCGAACCACCCCCACGAAAAACATTCGCGTTACCGAAACGATCATCGACCGAAACCGGCATCCTTGTTACGGAATGACCTTGGCCTCGCTCGAAGCTCGCTCGGAAGACCGCCCACTCCACGAAGACATGCGCTACCTCGCCGGCGTCCTCGGCCGGGTCGTCGATCGCCTCCAGGGACCCGAGACCTTTCGCGCCGTCGAGGACCTGCGTACCGCGTCGCGCGACCGGCGCCGCGGCGATCCGAACGCTCCGACGCTCGGTGCGATGCTCGCTCGGGTCGACGCCCTGCCGCTCTCGCTCGCCGCGCCCGTCGCGCGCGCGTTCACGCTGTTCTTCTTCCTCATCAACACCGCCGAGCAGGTGCATCGCGTCCGGCGCCGGCGCGCGTACGAGCGTGGCGACGGCGCCTCCGCCCAGCCCGCGAGCTTGCAATGGGCGTTCGAAAAGCTCGCGGCCCAAGGTCGCAGCGCCGCCGAAGTGCGCGAAGTGCTCTCCGAGCTCGAGGTGCGCCCGGTCTTGACGGCGCATCCGACGGAAGCGACGCGCCGCACGCTGCTCACGCTCTCGTCGCGACTTTCCGACGCGCTCCTCCACCGCGACTCGGCGTCGCCGAGCGAGCGCCAGCGCATCGAGACGGCCATCGAAGCCGACATCGAGCTCTTGTGGCTCACGGACGAAGTGAGGCGCGATCGACCGAGCGTGCTCGACGAGGTCTCGAGCGCCATCTACTACCTCGAGGATCGTTTGGTCGACGCTCAAGGCTCGGTGAGCGCCGCCGCCGAACGCGCCTTCCGCGAAGTCTTCGGACGTGATCTCGGCGTTCCGCTGCGCCTCACGCTCGGAAGCTGGGTCGGCGGCGATCGCGACGGAAATCCCTTCGTAACCCCGGAAATCACGATCGCCGCCATGCGGCGCACGTCCCATGCCCTGCTCGCTTTCTACAAGCAGCGCATCGAAGAGCTCGTGCGGCGTCTCTCGATCTCCGATCGGCTGACCCCTGCGCCCGAAGAGCTCCGCGCTTCGCTCGACCGCGACAAGCTCTCGCTGCCCGAAATCTGGGAAGCGAACCGGCGGCGCGACGCCCACGAGCCGCTGCGCCTCAAGCTCACCTTCATGGCGGGCAGGCTCGAAGCGCTCCGGCGCGAAATCGCGTCGCGCGACGCCGGCCGCCCCGAACGCGTCCAGGGCGCGTACGCGAGCGACGGCGAGATCGCCGACGATCTCGAGCTCGTGCGCCGCTACCTCATTCAGAGCGGCGCGGAGCACGCCCGCTTGCTGCACGTCGAGCCGCTCATCGCGCAGATCAAGAGCCTCGGCATCTTCGGCTACCACCTCGACCTTCGGGAGGACGCGGACGCGCACACGAAGGCGCTCGACGCGGTCGCCGCCGCAGCCGGGCTCGGCCCGCTCGACGCGGCCGCCATCCGTGCCGAGCTCACCGGCAAGCGACCGCTGCTTTCGGCGCACGCGCGGCTGCCGGAGCACGCGACGAAAACGCTCGGCGTTTTCGAGGCGATGCGCCTCGTGCAGGACGAATTCGGCGAGCGCTCGGCGGCGACCTACATCATCTCGATGACGAAGAGCGCCGAGGACATGCTGCGGGTGCTCTTGCTCGCGCGCGAAGTCGGGCTCGTCGATCTCGCGAGCGAAAAACCCCTGTCGCGGCTCGACATCGTGCCGCTCTTCGAGACTCAGGGCGATCTCGCGCGTGGCCCCGGCATCGTGAAGAGCCTGTTCGAGGATCCCGTCTACTCGCGCCAGCTCGCTGCGCGCGGGCGCCACCAAGAGGTGATGCTCGGGTACTCCGACTCCGCGAAAGACGTCGGCGTACTCGCCGCGGCGTGGGAGCTCTACCGCGCGCAGGAAGCGCTCGCCGCGGTCGCGCGCGAGCACAAGGTCGAGCTCACGCTCTTTCACGGCCGCGGCGGAAGCGTGGGCCGCGGCGGCGGCTCGCCCGTCTACCGCGCGCTCACGGCGCTGCCCCCCGCGACGGTCGGCAAGCACATCAAGATCACCGAGCAGGGCGAGATCATCGCGCAGAAATTCGGCTTGCCCGCGCTCGCCGAACGAAGCTTCGAGGTCATGGTCGTCGGCACGCTCATGGCGCGCCTCGAAGACTTCCGCAAAGGGCTCGAAGCCGGCGACGAGTCGCGCTTCCGCGAGGTGATGGAGAAACTCGCCGAAACCTCGCGCCTCGCCTACCGAAAGCTCGTCCACGAGGATCCGCGGCTTTTCAAGCTGTTTCTCGACGCCACGCCCGTGCGCGAGCTCACGCACGTGCACTTCGGCTCTCGGCCGACGTACCGCGAGCGTGGCGCGGGAACCATCGCCGGCATCCGCGCGATCCCTTGGAACTTCGGCTGGACGCAGATTCGTCTCATGGTGAGCGCGTGGCTCGGCACGGGCGCCGCGCTCGACGAGGTCATCAAGACACCCGGCGGGCTCGCGCTGTTGCAACGCATGGCCGAAACCTGGCCCTTCTTCGACGACCTCGTCGACAAGCTCGAGATGGTGTGCGCGAAGGCCGATATCGACATCGCTCGTTTGTATCTCGAGCGGCTCGGCACGGAGCCCGAGGTGGCGCGCCAAGTCCTCGAAGACTTCGATAAGACGAAGGCCGCGCTCTACGCCATTCGCAAGCGCGAGCTCATCGCCGGCCAGCGCTTCCTCAAGGGCTCGCTCGGTCTCCGAAATCCGTACGTCGATCCCCTCTCGCTCCTTCAAGTGAGCCTGCTCCAGCGCAAGCGTGCCGTTCCCGAAGGTCACCCGGAGCGGGCCCTGCTCGACCAGGCGCTCGGTACGACGCTGAACGGCATCGCCCAGGCCATGCGCAACACCGGCTGAATCCGCGCGGCTCGGCAGCTTGCGGAACCGTTTCCAGCCAGACTGGAACGTCATCATGGGACTGCCGCCGGGAAGAACGCCGCGGCCACGGCCGAACGCCGAGCGTCGCGCCCGCGGAACGTCTTTCAATTTGTGAAGTCCGCGTTTCTCTACTCTGATCACAGCTGGCGGTAATGCGCGCCCCTCACGAAAGTCCATGAGCGCCAAGATCCTATTCGTCGACGACGACGAGGCGAACCTCATCGTCTTCGAAGCGGCCTGCGGCGACGAGTTCGAGGTGCTGCTCGCGTCCTCGGCCGAGGCGGCGCTCGACCACCTGCGCCGCGAAGAAGTGGGGGTCATCGTCGCCGACCAGAGGATGCCCGGCACGACCGGAGTCGAGCTCCTCGAGCGCGTGCGCGAAGAGCACCCCGAGACGGTGCGCCTGCTCATCACCGCGTACAGCGACATCCAAGCCGCGATCGGCGCCATCAACCGCGGCCGCGTGCGTCGCTACCTGCGCAAACCCTGGGAGCCCGGCGAGCTCAAAGCCGAGATCGCGGACGCGCTCGACGTGTACGCCATGAGTCGCAAGGTCGCCGCGCTCGAGGTGCGACTGCGCGAAACGGAGCGCGTGTACGCCATCGGCGTCGTCGTCGCGAGCGTCGCCCACGAGCTCCGGAACCCGATGATGCTCGTCACGACGGGCCTCTCGTTCCTGCAGAGCGAGCTCGAAAAGCTGCGGGAGCTCCCCGGCGCCGGCGGCTTCCGCTCCCGCATCGACGAGATGTCGGCGAGCCTCGCCGACACGCGCACGGGCGTCGACGGCGTGCTCGACATCGTGCGCGGCATCGAGCTGCCGACGAAGAGCGACCCGAACATCCTGCACGAAAGCGCGGACTTCGCCGAAGTGCTGCGCCTCGGCCTGCGCCTCGTCTCCGCCGAGCTCAAGCGCTGCGCGTCGCTCGAGCTCGACGTGAAGAGCGCTCCGCGCGTGCACGCTTCACCGACCAAGCTCGGCCAGGTCGTCTTGAACCTCATCGTCAACGCCCTCCAGGCCGTCTCGCCACGCCCGCGCGCCGAAAATGTCATCAGCGTGCGCCTGCGCAGCGAGGACGGTCACGCCGTGCTCGAGGTCGCCGACAACGGCTGCGGCATCAACGACGCCGACATGGCGCGCATCTTCGATCCGTTCTTCACGACGAAGGCGGGCCTCGGCACCGGGCTCGGTCTCGCCATCTCGCGCAAGATCGTCGAAGAGCTCGACGGCACGCTCACGGCCGACAAGGACCCGTGTCTCGGGGGAGCGCGGTTCACGGTGCGTTTGCCGCTCTAAGGCACCTTCCCGCGCTGCGGCGAATGGACGCAAGGCGGCGCAACGCGTCTCGCTGCACTGGGCGCCACCCTCCGCGACCACGATTTCAAAGTTATCGCGAACGATAATTTCGAAATTCGTCCCGCTACCCCCCTGCGCCTGCGCGCAATGAGCGTCCTAAGACCTCCGTCCTAAAAAGCCCAACCGTATTTACGGGGCGCGCCCGAGCACGAGCGCGGCGTTCGTACCGCCGAAGCCGAACGAATTGGAAATCGCGTATTTCAACGCGCGCTTCCGCGCTTCCTTCGGCACGAGGTCGACGGCGGTCTCCACGTCGGGGTGCTCGAGGTTCAGCGTGGGCGGGATCACGCCGTCGCGGAGCGAGAGCAGCGTGAAGATCGCCTCGACCGCGCCGGCTGCTCCGAGCAAGTGTCCCGTCGCCGACTTCGTCGAGCTCATCCAAAGCGAGCGCGCGTGCTCGCCGAATAGCGACTTTACGGCCTCGAGCTCGACCGGATCGCCGACGGGCGTCGAGGTCGCGTGCGCGTTCACGTACTCGATGTCGCTCGGAGCGAGCCGCGCGCGACCGAGCGCCGCGGCCATCGCGCGGCGCGCTCCGTCACCGCTCGGCTCCGGGGCGC
>DASUTR010000703.1:0-2925 GCA_036374535.1 Polyangiaceae bacterium | reverse complement strand
GGCCCCCTTCACGCGGCGGCTTTGCTCCGGCGGGCGGGGGGAGACACTCGAAGTTCTGCGGCATGAACGACAGGTACCGCTGCGCCCACGCGATCGCGGACGCCTCGTCCTTCGCGAGCACGTCGCCGCAGCCGGAGACGGCCGTATGCATCTTCGCGCCGCCCATCTCCTCGAGCGAGACCTTCTCGCCGATCACCATCTCGGCCATGCGCGGCGAACCGAGGTACATGCTCGCGTTGCCGTCGACCATGACGACCACGTCACAGAACGCCGGAATGTACGCGCCGCCCGCGGCAGAGGGCCCGAAGAGCAGACAAATTTGCGGCACGCGTCCGCTGAGCCCCACCTGATTGTAGAAAATCTTTCCGGCGCCGCGCCGCCCCGGAAACATTTCGGCCTGATCGGTGATGCGCGCGCCGGCCGAATCCACGAGATAGTAGAGCGGGCACGCGAGCCGCGACGCCGTCTCTTGAATGCGCAAGATCTTCTCGACGGTGCGCCGGCCCCAGGAGCCGGCCTTCACCGTCGAATCGTTCGCCATCACGGCGACGACTCGCCCGAACACGGTACCCGTGCCCGTCACGACGCCGTCGGCGGGCAGGTCCCCCGCGCTCGAATTCGCGAGCAACCCGTCCTCCACGAACGAGCCTTCGTCGAGCAGGCGCGCGATGCGCTCGCGCGCGAAAAGCTTGCCCTGCTCGCGGTTCTTGTCGTGGTACTTCGGCGCGCCCCCGCGCCGGACGAGCTCGGCCTGCTCGCGGACCTTCGCGTCATCCATCGGAGCCATCCTGCCGTCCTCGCTCGAAGCCGGCAAGCCCCGCTGCCCTCGGGCGCGCTAGCGTGCGGCCAGTAGCTTCTGAACGCTCGCCTCGACCTCGGCGAGACGCTGCGATTCGAACCCGACGACGACGTCCCTCACGGTGCCCTCGCGGTCGATGAGAAACAGCGTCGGGATCGCGAGCGCCTTGTACGCCCGGCTCGTCGTGGCTTCGGGATCGGCGTGGACGGCGTAGGCGATGCCGAGCTCGATACTCGCGGCCGTCGCGTGGTCCGCGGGATCGGTCGTCACGCCGAGCACCGTGAGCCCGCGCGCCGCGTAGCGATCGTGCCACTGGTTGAGCAGCGGGATCGTCATGCGACAGACCGTGCACCACGACGCCCAGAACTCGAGCACGACCACGCGCCCACGCAGCGCCGTCACGTCGACCGGAACGCTACCCTGGACGGCGGTGAGCTCCCGCCATTTCGGCGCGGGACTACCGACGAACGCGGAGGCCATGAGCGCGTCGTTGTCCGGTCGCGCCGCGAGACCCACGGCCGCAATGCGGCTCTGCCCCTGACGTTCGAAGACGAGCGCCACGCGCTCACCTGCGCGGTGCGCGGAAACGATGCGCACGACGTCGGGCGGGTGCTGCACCGCCTGGCCGTCGACCGAAAGCAGCACGTCGCCCGGGAGCAATCCGGCGACGGCCGCGGGCGAGCTCGGCAACACGCCTTCGATGAGCACACCCGCTTCGGTCGGTCCCCGCGCCTTGAGCTCGACGCCGAGCCAACCCGGACCTTCGGGCACCGCCTGTACGGCGTGCGGCGGGAAGCGCAAGAGCGGCTTCGCGCTCGCCCCCGCGGGCGGTTCGAGCTCTGCGCTCGGTGCGCTAGCGGGCGTCTTCGCCGGCTCGTTCGTCGAGCCCCCGCACCCCGCCGCAATCAGGACGGCGAAAAGCCGAGCTCGAGCAAACGTCACGCTCGTTCGTACCATGCGACGCTCGTCGGCGCAGGCAAGGTCGTGCTACTTCCGAGCAATGAGCGCAGGGCGGATGCGAACGAAGGGCGCCTTCGCTGCGCTCGTCGTGATCGCGGGATGCGCGGCCACGGAAGCGCCGCCCGCCGCATCGAGCGCTCCCGCGCCGCCCGTCGCGGATCGCGAGCCGTGGGCGCGATTCGACGAGATCGCGAGTTTCTCCGCGCTGAACGACGTCCCGTTCCCGACGCGCGGCCACCTCGTCAAACCGAGCCATGCCGTCGTCCGCGCGAGCCCCGAAGCGCGCGCTGACTACCTGGCGCTCGTCACCGACACGGTGCTCCCGAGCGGCGCGACCATCGCGCTGTTCCACGAGAGCAGCGACGGCACGGAAAAGGGCCCTGTTTACGTGATGGAAAAGCATGACGCCGCGTGGGCGTTCCTGGCGCTCGACGCGAACGGACGTGTCACGTCCGACAACGTCGACGTCTGCGCCCTCTGTCATCGGGGCGGGGTCGCCGACCAGCTGTTCGGTTTACCGCGGGGCGTCACGCCGAAAGCGCGCTGAAGGCCGGCTCACGGAGCTCGAGCGGGCGCTCAAGGCTGGCCAGCGGAATGAAACGCCGGAAAGCAGCGTTGAACAGGCAATCGCCCCCTGGCAGGGCGGCTGAAATGCGCTAAAAAAGAAAGAGGCCTGATGGCTGCACCCATCAGGCCCAAAGCCCATCCGAAAAGACGGAAATTCGAAGAAAGCCTGCGAACTAAGTAGCTAAGAAAGCGCTAAGTGAGGCTTCGTTGACGCCGGCCTCATTACGGCATCTCGCGGCGATTCGCGAGAAAAGAGACGCGTTTCAGCGCGTCGATAAGTGCCCGGACCTAAAGCAGGGTCCATGCCAGTTCCGCGGCCTCGCTAATTAATCGAGTTGATCTCGATGGTTACGAGGTTTTAGCTGCCCCTGGAACCGGTCCCTGATCGGGTCCTTCCCTGGCCGCCGTGTCGTGCTCGGGGCTACAGCATGAAAAGTTTTCAGGGTCTGGACAGGCTGGGGATAACTTTTCGACCACGCGGCCAAAAGTTCGCTGCGCCTCGCGCACACCGCGCGTGGCATCGAAACGTCGTGGTATGAGTCGCGCCCTCAATCAGCGCCCGTAGCTCAGCTGGATAGAGCATCGGTCTACGGAACCGA
>DASUTR010000702.1:0-8001 GCA_036374535.1 Polyangiaceae bacterium | reverse complement strand
GTTTCGGCATGGTCGCGGTCGTGGCGTTCGCGTTCGTCGTGCGCGTCGCCTCGCGCGTCGTCGTGTTCAACGCGGGCCGCAAGGCCGAGTACGAGCTAAGGAGCGAGCTCGAGGAGCAGCTGACGCGACTCGGTCCGTCGTTCTACCGGCACATGAGCACCGGCGACATCATGAGCCGTGTCACGAACGACCTCGTGCAGGTCCGGCTGCTCCTCGGCTTCGGCGTGCTCAACGTGTGCAGCACGGCGCTCGCCCTCTTGAGCGCGCTCGCCATCATGAAGCAGGTATCGGTGCCGCTCACGCTCGCGGCGCTCTCGCCCCTGCCGCTGCTCTTGTTCGCTTCGCGCAAGCTGTCGCGCGAGTTCTACGTGCGCACGCGCGACGCCCAGGCGGCGCTCGGCGAAATGAGCGGCCGCGTGCAGACCAGCATCGCCGGCGTGCGCGTGATCCGGTCGTTCGCGCTCGAAGAGCAGGAGCTCGCGGCCTTCGAGCGCACGAACCAAACCTACCTCGAGAAGAGTCTTTCGCTCGCGCGGCTCCGCGGGTCGCTCGGCCCGGTGCTGCAGCTTGCGCTCTCCGCCGGGCTCCTCGTCACGTTCTGGTACGGCGGCACGCTGCTCATCGACGGCGTCATCGACGCGGGCGGGTTTCTCGCCTTCACGCGCGCGCTCGCGCGCCTCGCCTGGCCGCTGATTTCCGTCGGCTTCGTGCTCGGGCTCGTCCAGCGCGGCCGCGCGGCGTATCACCGTCTCGCCGAGGTGTATCGCTCGGAGCCCGACATCGCCGACGGTCCCCTGCCGGCGCCGGCGACCGTGACCGGTAAGCTCGAGGTGAAGCGGCTTTCGTTCGCCTACGGCGAGCACGAGGTGCTGGAAGACGTGAGCTTCACCATCGAGCCGGGGCGCTCGCTCGCCATCGTCGGACGCACCGGAAGCGGCAAGAGCACGCTCGCGGTGCTGCTCGCGCGCCTTCAGCCCACTCCGCCGCGCAGCGTCTACCTCGACGGGGCGGACGTCTGCGATCTGCCGCTCGCCACGCTGCGCGGCGCGATCGGCTACGCACAGCAGAACGCCTTCTTGTTCTCGACCACGGCGGCGCGCAACATCGGCTTTCCACTCGATGATCCGGACTCGCCCGAAAACAGGGCGCGTGTCGAGGTAGCTGCGAGCGAGGCCGGCGTCTTCGATGAGCTCACCGGGCTCCCGGACGGCTTCGATACCGTCGTCGGCGAGCGCGGCGTTCAGCTTTCGGGCGGGCAAAAGCAGCGCGTCGCGCTGGCGATGGCGTTCGTTTCGAATCCCCGCATCCTGATCCTCGACGATCCGCTGAGCGCCGTCGACGCGCGCACGGAACGGCGCATCTTGGAAGCCATCGACCGGCAGCGTGCGGCGCGCTCGGTGCTGCTCGTCACGCACCGCGTCGCGGCGGCTTCCCGCTGCGATCGCATCGTCGTGCTCGATCGCGGTCGCGTGCTCGAAGAGGGAACGCACGAAGAGCTCGTGCAGAAGGGCGGGCTCTACGCCACGTTCGCGGAAGAGCAGCGCGTCGAGAGCGAGCTCGAACGGCTCGGGCACGACCCGTCCGAGGCGGCGGCGGTCGCATGAGCGCACCCGAAACGGCCCCCACGAACGCGGAGGCGCGCCGCCGCACCGAAAAGATCCTCGCTGCGTTCCACGACGAGGAACGCTTCACGAAGACGTACGATGTCAGGCTCGCGAGGCGCCTGTGGCTGTTTCTCGCGCCGCACCGCAAGCTCATGCTGCTGTCCGTCGGGCTTTTGCTCGTCACTTCCGCGTTCGCGCTCGTGCGCCCGCTGCTCATGAAGTACGGCATCGACGAGGCCGTGCCGAAGCGCGACAGCGCGGCCTTCTTCCGGGTCGGCCTTTGGTTCGCGGCCCTCCTCGTCGCCGAGCAGGTGCTCGGATTCATCCAGACGTACGCCATGCAGATCGTGGGGGCGCGCGCCATGGCGGACCTGCGCCGGCACGTGTTCCGCTTCCTCCACGGGCGCAGGCTCGCGTTCTTCGACCGCCAGCTCGTCGGGCGGCTCGTCTCGCGAGTCACGAACGACGTCGACGCCATCCTCGAAGCGTTCGCGTCGGGAGCCATCAACGGCATCGGCGACGTACTGAAGCTCGTCGGCATCGTCGTCCTCATGGTGTCGCTCGACTGGCGGCTCTCCATCATCGCGTTCATCGCCGTGCCGCCGGTGGCGCTCGCGGTCGCTTTCATCCGAAAGCCCATGCGCGAGGCGCTGCGGGAAATCCGGGCGCGCACGTCGCGCATGAACGCCATCATGAACGAGCAGGTCACCGGCATGACGCTGATCCAGGCGTACGGCCGCAAGGACGCCGCGCAGCGCGAATTCGACGAAAGCAACGCCGCGTACCGCGATGCCAACATGAAGAGCATCAAGTGGGAAGCGATTCAGGACGCCGCCATCGACATGGTCGGTGCGGTCTGTCTCGCGTCCGTCATCGTGGCACTCGGCTATCGCCCGGTGAGCTTCGGCACCGTCGTCGCCTTCAGCGCTTACCTCGCGCAGTTCTTCGAGCCCATCAGCCAGCTCGCTCAGCGCTACACGCTCGTCCAAGGCGCCATGACGGGCGCCGAGCGCGTCTTCAGCCTGCTCGAGATCGGTGAGGTCGATTGCGAAAAGAAGCCCGCCGCGCAGCCGAGCGACGCCGAGCTCGCGCTCACCTTCGAGAACGTCGGCTTCGCCTACAAGCCCGATGTTCCCGTGATTTCGGACGTGTCGTTCTCCGTGCGGCGCGGTGAACGGGTTGCGCTCGTCGGTCCGACGGGCTCGGGAAAGACGACGATTACGGGACTCTTGCTGCGTCTCTACGACGCGAGTCAGGGGACCGTGCGCGTGTTCGGCGACGACGTGCTCGGACTCGAGCGCCACGAGCTCAGGCGCCGCTTCGCGGTCGTTCCTCAAGACGTCGTGCTGTTTCCCGGGACGATCGCCGACAACGTCGCCGCCGGCGGCCAACCGGACCGCGTGCGCGTGGAAGCCGTGCTCGAGCGCCTCGGCGCACTCGACCTCTTGACGGCGCGGCCGGGCGGCCTCGACGCCCAGGTCGGCGAGCGGGGCGCGAACTTCTCGGCGGGCGAGCGCCAGCTCATCGCGTTCGCGCGCGCCCTCTACCGCGACGCCCCCATCCTGATCCTCGACGAAGCGACCGCGAGCATCGACAGCGACACCGAGTCGAGGCTCGAGCGCGCGCTCGCCGAGCTCCTCAAGGGGCGCACCGCGCTCGTGATTGCCCACCGGCTGAGCACGATCCGCTCGGCCAATCGCATCCTGGTCTTGCGCCAGGGGCGTCTCGTCGAGGAGGGATCCCACGAAGCGCTCATGGCGAGAGGCGGGCTCTACGCGAAGCTCCACGCCCTGCAGTTCTCGCGCGAGCACGGGGACGTCCCGCCGTCTCGCGGGGCGCAGGCGGCCGCGCTATGACGCGCGCATGAACGCGATTTCGACCGTGCTCTTCGACGCTGGCGGCACGCTCGTGCAGCCGAACTTCCGCCGCATCGCCGACGAGCTCGAGAGAGACGGCGTTGCCGTCGACCTCGGTGTCCTCGAGCGCGCCGAGCTCGCCGTTCGTCGCGACTACGATCGCCACGACTACGAGCGGAAGCCCGGCGACGGCTGGCTCAACTACTGCAATGCATTCGCGAGCGCGGCCGGGCTCGCGAGCATGCCGCTCACCGCCGTCGAGCGCCTGCGGGAGTATCAGAACACGCACTGCGTCTGGGAAGCCGTGATGGAGGGTGTCGTTCCCGTGCTCGAACGGCTCCGCTCGCGGTTTCGCCTCGGGGTCGTTTCGAACGCGAGCGGCTCGGTGCGCGCCGCGTTCGAGCGCATCGGCCTCGCCGGGTTCTTCGAGGTCATCGTCGATTCCGGGGTCGAAGGCGTGGAAAAACCGGATCCGCGTATTTTTCGTCTCGCGCTGGAGCGTATGGGCGAACGCGCCGAGCGCGCCGCCTACGTCGGTGACATCTATCACGTCGACGTCGTCGGCGCGCGCGCGGCGGGGCTTCGCCCCGTGCTCTTGGATCTGCACGGCATTCACGCCGAGAAACCGTGCGAGCGCGTTCGCTCGCTGAGCGAGCTCGAGGCTTTGTTTCACGCGGGCGCTGCCTGATTTTCGCCCGGGCGCTCGCCCCTCGCGATCGACGGGCAAGCCCGCTCGCGCTATGCTCCGTCCCCCGCGCCGGTTCGGGTCGCCCCCATGGAAAGCTCTGATTTCATCGACAAGAGCTGGGACACCTCCTCGGATCTCACGTCGACGACGACGACGGCGCTGCGCTCCGATCCGCTCGCGAGCTCCGACGAGCTGTCGTCGTCGCCCGGCGGTTGGATGGTGAACGTCACCGGTCGCGACATCATGGAGATGTCGCAGGCCGACGTGCTCGCGAAGCGTCGAAGCGGCGAGCTCTCCGGAGGTACGCTCGTCTGGCGCGAGGGGATGGAGACTTGGGCGAAGCTCGAAACGGTGCCTGCGTTTCAGATCGCGCCGAAGCCGCCCGTCGACGACGACAAGGACGAGCCCACGAGCACGCACCTCGTCGCGGTGTACGAGCGACCGATGGCGACGCTCGAGTTCGACGAGGCGGTCGAGTCCCAATGGAAGGGACCGGTCGAACCGCAGGAGCCTGCCCGCACCACCGAGCCGTCGAAGAGCGCGCGTTCCGCAAGTGCTCGACCGCTCGCTCCGACCTTTCCGGTGCCAGCATCGCGCCCGAGCCCGACGGTGCCCGCGGACGAGCCCCCGCCGCCCCCTCCGTTGCCGCCGCGCAGGTCGCTCGCTCCGCAGCACAAGGCGCGGCTTCCACAAACGACGATCCCCGGCGGTCTCGAGCCGCCGACGCCAAGGAGCGGCCCCGTCTCGAGCGCGCCACCTTCGAGCACTTCGAGCAGAAAGACCCCGCTGCCCGCGCCGAGCGCCGCGCCGCCGGGCGCCGCGCGCCCGAGCGCCCTGCCTGCGGGCGCCTTCCGTCCGAGCACTTCGCCGACTGCTTCGACGCGTCCGAACGCGCGTCCGGGGAAGAGTCTCGCGCCGCCCGTCACGACGAGCTCGGCGCCAAGCCCGCTGCTCACGGCCATCGCAGCGGCCGCGTCGAGTCCGGCGCCTCGAGTGGAAGCCGCCGTCCCGTCACCTCCTTCTGGCGAACCTGCCGCCGTTGCTTCGATCGTCGACGAAGCGAGCGTGGCCGCCGCGCTCGGCGCGAAAACGGTGTCGCTTCGAAACGCGGTGCTCGGCTGCGTCGGCTCCGCGCTCATCGCGTCGCTCCTGACGGGCCTCATCGTCGGCTCCGGCTCCGAAGAAGTCGCGCGCCGTCCCGCCGAAGCGCCCGCGAAGCCGGCGGTCGCGGTGGCGCCAGCGCCTCCCACACCGCCGCCGGGGCCTATCCCCACGCCCGCCGCGGCGCCGACGGTCGACGTCCCGGCGACGGCGCCTGCCGAGCCGCCCAGCACGGAAAAAGTGACGCTGGCGAACGTGGCCGAAAAACCGAAGCCGAAAGCGGTCAAGGCGTACGCGTGGAAGCCGCCGAAACCGAGCGCCGGAGCGGCCGATGACACCGCCGCAAGCGAAAAGCCGGCGCCGAACCCCGAGCGCGATGATCCCGAGCGGGCGGTTCCCGATCGCGCGAACGATTCGGCGGACACGCAGCCGACCCTTCAGGATCCGGGCTTCTGACGCGCGGGCCCATGACGCGCGGCCCAGGCCGGGTTCTTCGCATCGCGGTGTACGTCGGGGCAGCGCTCACGCTCGGCTGCAGCTCCCGGGCAATCGCGCCGAGTCGGGCGCCGCGTGCGCCGGCGCCGGCACCCGTCGCGACGTCGGAGCCGCCGCCGGCCGACGCGGACGAACCCGAGCCGACCTGCGAGTACGACGACCACTACGACGCCGAAACGTCGTTCTTCGTTTCCCTCGAACCGGTCGCGCGGTCGGGCCTGTCTCTGTCGCGCTTTCACGGCCGGGAAGAGGGCGCTTGCGGAGACGCGATGCTGGTGCTCGAGAGCAACGAACGCGGCTCGACGCTCACGGCCGTTCGCGAAGGCAAGAGCTCGACCGTCTTCCGCGACGCCACGGATTTCGTGCTGCTCGAAGGTTGCGTCGATCTCACGGGAGACGGCGCGCCCGAGCTCGTGTTGCGCCGCCCGGGCACCGCCGGCGCGTCGACCGAGGTCGTCGCGCTCGAGGCGGCGCCGCGCACGCTCTTGAAGGTGCCGTTCGAGCTCGAGCTTCGGAAGACGCGTCACGGTCCCTTCCCCTACGAGCTCGTGAGCGACGACGCGATCGTCTACACGGAGCCTCAGCTGCCCGTCGTATTCGCGTACCGTGAAGCGCGCTTCGAGCGCATCGGCTCGAAGGACACGGAGTACTGGCGAGCTCGGCGCGAGCTCTTGCGGCGAGCGCTCGAGTGCTATCCGAAGACGAACGGCCCGCGGGCGTTCGTGAACCTCTGGTTTTCGGCGAGTCTCTACGTCGGTGACTGGGACGACGAGCGGAAGGCGTTCGACATCGATCCGGTCCAGCTGCTCGAGCTCGAGCTCGCCCGGCCGCTGTTCGGAAAGGAGCTCGACGGCATGGCGAAGCTTCCTCCGCTGCCCTCGAACGTCTGGCTGGCGTCGAAGGGCGCGCCGGCCGAGATCACGCGCGCGCTCGGCTCGCTCACGGCGTTGCTCGGACCGCCCAAGGCGACCGCGAGCGCTGCGACGCCCCTCGACGATCCGAGCACTTCGCTTCCGCCCGGGTCTCGCAATCTTGCGTTGCCGGAAGACGGCGGCACGCTGCTCGAGCGCTGCGGGACATACGTCGTCGAGCAGGTGGGCGACGAGGTCCCGTTGCACGTGCGGCTCCGTGACGCCGGCGGAAACGTCGTGGGCCGCATCGTGCCCGCGGTGAACATCGGCCATGCGGCGGCCGAGTGGTGCTTCGATCTCACGGGCGACGGCGTTCCCGAGCTGCTCGTCACGGAAAGCAGCGGCGGCGCGCATTGTTGCAGCACATATCGCGTGATTTCGCTCGGCCCGAAGCCCGCGCTCTTGCTCGACTTCGCCGCCGGCGACGGATTGCTCGAAGGCGCGCAAGACCTGGACGGCAAAGGCGCCCTCGAGCTCGTCGGCCGCGACGACGTGCTCATGAACGAAGCGAGCGCGTCGCCCTTCGCGGGCACGTACTTGGTGCCGATCGTCTTTTCGTTCGAAAACGGCAAATACGTGCGCAAGACGCGGCGGTTCAAGAAGTTCCTGGAGCAGGAACGCACCGAAATCGAAGCGAGCTACCGCGAAGACGACGCGAACGGAGTGACCGACGACCCGAGCGGCTGGATGGCGCTGTCGGTGCTGATCGGAGACTTCACGAAAGTGAAGGGGCGTCTGCCGATAGAGCCCGCGAGCCGCGCCTGGTTCGATCCGGAAGGAACGCTCGCGCGGATCGAGCGCGGTATCGAGCGCTAGGGCGCGGCGCCGCCCGCGCCCCCGGCGGCGTCGTCGGCCGGAACGGTGCTCGCCACCAGGCGAAGGTAGAAGTTTTCGCACGTGTCGTTGCGCACGCGAACGACCTCTTCGGTCACGTCTTCGATGAGCACCTGGTTGCCGGCGCTCTCGGCGACGAAGCCTTCGCCGCTCTTCGGGAACGGGTGCGCTTCGAACGCGAGGTAGCTTCGCAGCTCGACGGGCACGTCACGCAGGCCGTGCACGAGCGCGAGACGGCGTCCGGCGGGGAAGTTCACGAACGCGTCTTTCCAGCCGTTCGTCTCGTAGAAGGTGCGATCCGAGCTCGTGAGGCCGCCCTCGTAGCGCTTGGGGCTCTCCTCGGATTCACGCGGGCACGACTGGTCGCAGGCCACGAGACTCAGCGCGAGAAGGGCGCCGAGCGCGCCGCGCCGAACACTCGTCATTCGAGCCAGCCCATGAGCACCACGCGTTCTGCGAGGACTTCGATCACGTCCTCCATGCGCGCAATCTCCCGGGCCCGGAACGGCTGG
>DASUTR010000701.1:0-4507 GCA_036374535.1 Polyangiaceae bacterium | reverse complement strand
CCCCGAGGCGGTGGGCGCCCTCCGCGGCGTGCGGCGCAAGGATCGCACGGGCGTGCTCGTGGCCCTGAGCGCCGCCGATCCTCTCAACGTCGTGGGCTTACTCACACCGGGGCGACGCGTGCCGGCGCTCGCGGGCAACCGCGTGCTCTACCGAGACGGCGTGCCCGTCGCCGTCCGCGAGGGAGCGGAGGCCCGCACCGTCGACGATTCGGGCGAGGTGCCTCACGACCTCCGAAGAGCCCTGATTCAGCGGCGTTTGCCGCCTCTCGTCCTCGCCTATCTCGGGAACGCCGGATAATTCGGGCGCGAGCGGTTCGGCAGATTCGTCCTCGAGGCGAAAAGCGATGTTAGGATGCTCGTCCCGAGCATGAGCGAGGACAAGGACGTTCTTTCGGACGACGCGTGGGACGACGTACCGGAGCCGAAGCCGAGCGAGCAGCCGAAGGCGGCGAACCCAACGAGCGATCCACCTCGGTCCGCGAGCGCCGCGCCGCGGCCGGCGACTTCGAGCGCGCCCCCTCGCCCCGCGTCGAGCGCGCCGCCGAAGGTGTCGAGCGCACCTCCACGAGCCGCGACGTCGAACGCGCCCGTGCCGGCGGCGACCGGCGCGTCACGCGGCACGGCGACGACAAGACCCGAAGGCGCGCGCGCGGGCCGAACCGGCAGCAGCACGCTCATCGGCATTCCAGCACCCGCCGTCGAGCAAACGACGAGCGATCGCCCGAGCGCGGAGCCCGGCCCGAAACCGAGCGAGGAGCCCCCCGCAGCGAGCGACGCCCCTGCCGAGAGGCTCGGCGCCATTCCAGCGGGAAAGCGCACGCTCATCGGCATCGCGGCGCCGGTCGTCGCACGCCGTTCCGAGCCCCCCGATCCGGGCAAGACGCCGCCGGAGCCGTTCGCTTCGCGCCGGCCCCCACCATCGACGCCGCCGCCACCTCCGACCGAGGAAACGAAGGTCGAAAGTTCGTCGCCACCGCCGGACGAGAACAAGACGCGTGCGAAGAGCGCGCTCACCGCGACGCGCAAGGAGACCCCCGAAGCACTCGCGGCCGCGAAGAAAGAAGCGCGCGCCCGGGCGTCCAGCCTGGCCCCGTCGGAGCCTCCGGAGAAAAGCTCACGGCTCGGCCCGATCGTGCTCATGTTGCTGGTCGCGGCCGGGGCCATCTGGTTCGTTCTCGGAAGGCAGCTCGGCGGCGCGCAAACGGAGAGCGAAGCCGAGCGCAATCCGGATCCGCAGGCGGAGCAGCCGTCTCCGGAAAAATCCCCCGAAGCCCCGGTCCCAGCGGCGGCGCCCGAGCCGGCCGCGCCCGCGATGGCGCCGGCGCCGGAACCGCAGGCGACCGCCGCGCCGTCCGCCTCGGCGGTCGCGCCCTCGGCGCCCGCTGCGTCGGCCGACCTGCCGGAGCCGAAAAAAGCGGAGGAACCCGCGAAAGAAGAGCCGAAAGAGGCCGCCGCCGAGAAAGCGGCGCCGGGGACGCGAGTCGTCACCGTGTACCTCTCACCGCCCGACGCGCGCCTCTATTACAAGGGAAAGAGCACCGGAAAACCTCCGGTACGCATCGAGCTCGGACCGGACGAGAAGAAACGTTCGTTCGAAGCGGGCGGTCCCGGTTACGTCACGCGCCGCGTCGTCATCGACGGCTCGCAACCGGAAATCTGGATCGGCCTTCGCCCCGACCCGAATGCTCCTGCCCGCTAGGGGTGCGGAACTAGCGCGCGACTCGTGCCGAGTCTGCGCGCACGCTACCCGCTCGTGAAGACCGCTTCGCAAGCCTCCGGCATCGCCACGTCGTCGCCGCGCTCGAGCGCGCTTCGGATCGCGTCGCACTCGCCGGCCGGAAGCGTCTCGACGTCGGACTGACACTCGTCGAAGCGCTCGCTGACACCGCCGGCGGCGTCACACGTGCGCTTGGCCACGTCGATGCAGTACTGGCGCTCGACGGCGAGCTCGTCGTCCGTCAGTCGCTCCTCGAGCGCGAGGCCGTCCTGAACGCACGCGAGGGCGTTTTCGCACCAGGTCGACATGAGCGAATCGCACTGCTTCTGAACACTCGAACGCTCGACAGGTTCCGGATCCGAACCGCCGCCCCCGCAGGCGGCCGCGAGGAGCACGAGCGCGAGCGCCGCTCGCGCGGGCATCGACGCGAACCTTCGTCCCTTCTCCATGGCCGTCAGCCCGCGACGGGAATGCCCGGAGCCGGAAAGCCCTTGCAGAGCTCCCGGATTTCTGACGCCACGCGTGCGATCGTCTTCTCGTCTTCCGGAGCCTTGACCACCTCGTCGATCCAGGCGGCGGTCTTGGCCATTTCCGGTTCGCGCATGCCGCGCGACGTGATCGCCGGGGTTCCGATGCGCAAACCGGACGGATCGAAGGGTTTGCGTGGGTCGAAGGGCACCGCGTTGTAGTTCGCCGTGATGCCCGCGCGATCGAGCGCCTTGGCCGCCACCTTACCGGGGACGCCCTTGGAGCCGAGATCGATGAGCAAGAGGTGGTTGTCGGTGCCGCCGGTGACGAGCGTGAAGCCGCGCGAGAGGAGTCCTTCGCCGAGCGCCCGCGCGTTCGCGACGACCTGCTTCGCGTACTGCTTGAACTCCGGCGTCGACGCTTCCTTCGCGGCGACGGCGATGCCGGCGGTCGTGTGATTGTGCGGTCCGCCTTGCAGGCCGGGGAACACCGCGCGATCGATGTCCTTCGCGAACGCTGCTTTCGCGAACACGATACCGCCGCGCGGACCGCGCAGCGTCTTGTGCGTGGTGCTCGTCACGACGTCGGCGATGCCGAACGGTGTCGGGTGGGCGCCGCCCGCGACGAGCCCGGCGATGTGCGCCATGTCGACGCAGAGCTTCGCGCCCACCTCGTCGGCGATTTCGCGGAACTTGTCGAACTCGAGCGTGCGCGGGTAGGCGCTCGTGCCACACCAGATGATCTTCGGCTTGTGCTCGCGCGCGAGGCGGCGCACTTCGTCGAGATCGATGCGGTGATCGTCTTTCCGAACGCCGTACGGGATGCTCTTGAAGAACTTCCCGCTGATGCTCACGTTCCAGCCGTGCGTGAGGTGGCCGCCGAACGGCAGCCCGAGCCCCATGATCGGGTCGCCCGGCTGGCAGAACGCGAGGTACACGGCGAGGTTCGCCGGGCTTCCGCTGTACGGCTGCACGTTCACGTGCTCGGCTCCGAAGAGGTCGCGGAGCCGCTTGCAGGCAAGCTCCTCCACCTGATCGATCGCCTGTTGGCCCTCGTAGTAGCGCTTGCCCGCGTAGCCTTCGGAGTATTTGTTCGTGAGAATGGAGCCCGAGGCCTCGAGCACGGCGCGCGAGACGTAGTTCTCGCTCGCGATCAAGCGCAGTTTTTCGCTCTCGAGGACCGCCTCCTCACGAAGGAGGCTCGCAATTTCCGGATCGCGTTCGGCAAGAGATGGCTCGTGGTGAGGCATGCGAAACGGGAGCCTAATCCCCCAGATCGAGCCCGGCCACAAGCGTCGCGGCGCGGTTCAGGGCGCGCCCCGCGAGACTCTTCTAGGCTGGCTGGAAGACGAAGGACACGTCTGGCCGGCCGGGTATTCGAACCGCCTACATCGACGCGCAACGTCGCTTTGGTGATGGGTCGTTTTTTAGCCCACCGCGTAACTCGCTTCGCTCGACGCTGGCTGGCGGAAGACTAAGATCCGCGCGCTTAGTAATGGCGCGCAGTCGAGCCGGGAACGAGAAGCAGCCAGCGCCCGAGGGATCCGAGCGCAGAGCCCTGCCCGCCGTTCAGACCGCGGACCGTGACGCCGCGCCCGCTCGCGAATCGGCGAGCGAGGTGCGCGACGGCTCGGCCGACGCGGACCTCGAAGCCGAGCCGCCGAAAACCGATCCCGAACCGGTCGCGAAGGCCGAGCTCGAGCGCCCGGAGCCTTCCGACAGCGCGCCGCCGAGCATTCCCTCCGCCGCTGCCGCCGCACCTCCGCCCGCGGAAAAGGTGCTTTCCGGCTCGCCGGTTCTTCCGGGCCATTTCATCGCCGACCGCTACGAGGTGTTGAGCGTCCTCGGCGAGGGCGGCATGGGCATCGTCTACCGATGCCGCGACCAGCCCACCGGGCAGCAGGTGGCCATCAAGCGCGTGATTCCGCCGCCGGGAAATCTCGCGAACGAGTACGTCGCCTGGTTCTACAAAGAAGCGCGCGCCCTCGCCGCGCTCGATCATCCGAACATCGTCCGCGCGCTCGACTTCGGACAGCTGCGCGACGGCTCGCCGTTCTTCGCGATGCAGCTCGTGTCGGGCACGTCGCTGCACGACCTCACGCACGCGCGTCTCGGCTTCCCGCTCATCTGGACGATCGCCGATCAGATCCTCGGCGCGCTCGCGCACGCCCACGCGCGCGGCGTCATTCACGGCGATTTGAAGCCGTCGAACGTGCTCGTCGAACGCCGCGAGCACGAACCGCCCGACATCCACGTCCTCGATTTCGGCCTCGCCTGGCTCCGCCTCGACGCGCACGACGAGCGGCTTTCGGGCACGAAAGCC
>DASUTR010000700.1:0-2219 GCA_036374535.1 Polyangiaceae bacterium | reverse complement strand
CGCCGTTCGACGCGCCGCCGTTCGACGAGCCGCCGTTCGTCGAGCCGCCGCGCGCCGTGGCGCCTCCGTTTTCTCCCGAGCTCCCGCCGCTCGCGTCACCGCCTCGCCCTCCGCTCCCGCCCTCCGAGCGCTCGAGCCGCGATTGCCCCCCGCAACCGAGCGCCACCGTTACCAATGCGAACGCGCACTCCCGCCGGCCCATCGCCACCATGCAGTCAATTATCTCACGCCGAACGCCGGCGTCCAACCGCGACCTCAGAGCTTGTCGCGGGCGCCGCGCTTTTCGAGCTCGGCGACGACGGCGCGGACGTCTTGCGAGCGCGCGCGCGGGATCACGAGCAAGGCGTCGTCCGTCTGGACGACGCACACGTCGTGAAGCCCGACGATCGTCATGACGGAGTTCTGCGAGCCGTCGCGGAGGTCGAACAAGAGATTGTTCGTCGCGTCGACGGCGACGAAGGGCGCGTTACCGGCGTTGCCCGCGGCGTCCTTTTCGGCGAGGTCCCACGCGCTCTCCCAGCTTCCGAGGTCGCTCCACCCGAAGCTTCCGGGAACGACGTGGATGGTGTCGAGCTTCTCCATCAGCCCCACGTCGATGCTCACCGCCGGCACGTCGCTGAAGACCTCGCGGATGACGGCCTGTTCGCGCGCCGCTCCTTCGCGCGCAGCGGCTTCGATGCGCTCGACGCCGGCCGCGAGCGCCGGGATGTGCCGGCGGATTTCGTCCAGCATTTGCCGCGCGCGGAAGAAGAACATGCCGCCGTTCCAGACGTGGCGGCCGCTCGCGACGTACGATTTCGCGCGCTCGAGGTCCGGCTTTTCGACGAAGCGGGCGACCCGCCACACGCCTGCGCGTACTGGGTCGCCGAATTCGATGTAGCCGTAGCCGGTATCGGGGCGTGTCGCTTCGATACCGATCGTCGTTATCGCGCCCTCTCGCGCAGAGGCGAGCGCGGTCTCGACGATTTCGCGAAACCGCGGCTCGTCCGCGATGCGGTGGTCGCTCGGAAGCACCATGACGACGCCGTCCGGATCGCGGCGCGCAACGACCGACGCTGCCCACGCGATGCACGGCGCGGTGTTGCGCGCGACCGGCTCACCGAGAAACGCGCTCTCGGGGAGCTCCGGCAGCGCGCGACGCGAAGCCGGGACGAGCGCCTCCCCCGTCGCGATGAGAATGCGATCCCGCGGGACGAGAGGCTCGATGCGGCGCACCGTTTCCGCGATGAGCGAGAGCTCGCGGTTCGAGCCGAGCGGCAACAGTTGTTTCGGTAGCGCCTTGCGGGAAGCGGGCCAGAAGCGGGTACCGCTACCTCCCGCGAGGATGATGGCGTGAGCGCGCGACATGGGATTTTCTAAGCTTGTTCTTCGCCGAGCTCTTCTTCGGGAAGCTCGTCGAGCCCGACGCCGCCCCGAACCGGGATGGCGCGCGCATGACCTACCATTTCGAGCGCCGCCGCGAGCCGCGGGCGATCGCCTACCTCCGGGAGGTCCGCGCGGTTGCCGTCCCAGAGCTCGAGGGCGATGCAGCGCGGCCCGTCGAGCACGATGCGGTCGATCTGCGCCCACTTGAAGCGCCGCAGGCGCGGAACGCCGAGAGCGACGACGTCGCGAAACTCGATGCCGTCGCCGCGGATGCGCACGCCGCGCATGCCCGCCCGGATGATGGACGCGACGGCGCCGGCGACGAGCAGCGCCGCGAACGTCCGCGCGCCGATGAAACCGTGAGCGCCCCGCAGCACGACCTCGCGGTACAAAAAGCTGCCCGGAGCCGCCTGCTCCGCGACCAGTACGACGACGACCGCGCCGAGCGCGAGCGCGGCGTAAACGATGGACGGCAGAAAGACGACGAACGGCGGACCGAACACGGTTTCCGCCGGCCGGTAGGTCATGTCGAAACCCGGCGGGCGCGAGGGGCGAGCCATACGACCTATGGAACCTAAACGCGGCCTCGGGCTTTGCAAAGCGTGGCAAGGTAGCGACGTTCATGCCCACCTTGGTCTCGCGCCGCGGCAAACGGCGGCCGCGCCTCTCCACTGAACGTATCCGCACGCTCTCGGTGCGCATGCTCGACGCCCTCGGCATTGCCGACGCCGAGCTCAGCATCCTCCTCGCCGACGACGCGACCATCCGCGTGCTGAACCGCGAGCACCGGGGCAAGGATCTCCCGACCGACGTGCTCGCGTTCCCCGTCGACGAAAAGCCCGTGCGGAACGCTC